>CAMCZJ010000140.1 GCA_945886995.1 Asaia bogorensis | reverse complement strand
ACGGCCGGATCACCGCCGCTGCCCGATCAGCGGCGGCTTCCGCCACCGCGATGAAGTTCTGCGGGATCAGGGCGCGGGCGCGTTCGGCGAAATCGAACGCAGATAGGCGATCAGGTCAGCACGGTTCTGCACACTCGCCATGCCGGCATAGGTCATCTTATTGCCGGGGGCATAGGCACGCGGATTGGCGATCCAGGCGTTCATATCTTCATAGGTCCAGGGCTTGTTGGCCATGGCACGAATGGCGGCGGAGTAATTGAAGCCTTCGATATGCGCATGCTTGGCGCCAATAATGCCATAGAGATTGGGGCCAACCCCGGAACGGCCACCTTCATTGAAGCTGTGGCAGGAAGCGCATTGGCGCTGCGCCAATTGCTGACCGGCCTGCACATTTGCGGCAGCGAGCAGCGGTGTGATGGGTTCAAGGGCAGGGGCGGCTGGCGCTGCGGCCACCTGGGCGGGGGCGGGTTCGCCAATCTGAATGGCACTTTCCTTGAGCGGCGTTGGATGCACGATCAAGCGGCCAATCACGCCGGCACTCATGAAAGTGATCCCGGCCGTCAGCACGGCAGCGAAAACCTTGTTCAGTTCAAGACTGTTACTCATGGCCAAGCTCTTCCTCAAACCGGACGCTGCCCGCCGGTTTGCACCCAGGGACGCGCTTCTTTAGAACGCGCGGAACATATAGATCACCCTTCCCGCCGGCAAGGCGGCAGGAGCCCTTTTCCTTGCGTCCCATCATTGTCATCCCCGCCCGTATGGCCGCGACCCGCCTGCCCGGCAAGCCGCTGGCCGATATTCATGGCCGCCCCATGATCGCTCATGTGCTGGACCGCGCCCGCGAAGCCGGTATCGCCCCCCTGGCGGTTGCCTGCGCTGAGGAGGAAATCGCCGAAGCCGCCCGCGCCGCCGGCGCCCGCGCGGTACTGGTGGCGGATGATGTGCCTTCCGGCACGGATCGTGTGCAGCGCGCCATGAAGGCTTTGGACCCTGCGGGGGAATTCGATGTGGTGGTCAATCTGCAAGGCGATTTCCCGACCATCCGGCCGGAAACGCTGCGCGCGGTGCTGGCCCCGCTGGAAGACCCCACGGTTGATATCGGCACGCTGGTCTGCCCCATTGCCAATGAGGCTGAAGCGCACACCGATTCCTTCGTGAAATGCGCCTGCGCCTTCACGGGCGATGCCAGCGTGGCACCGGCGCTTTATTTCTCTCGTCTGCCGATCCCATGGGGGGAGGGGCCGCGCTGGCACCATATTGGCGTTTATGCCTATCGCCGCGCCGCCTTGGACCGCTTCGTGACTCTGCCGGCCAGCCCCTTGGAACTGCGCGAAAAGCTCGAACAACTCCGCGCCCTGGAAGCGGGCATGAAAATCAGCGCCGCCCGGGTGGAACACGGCCCCTTCGGCGTGGATACGCCTGAAGATTTGGAACGTGCCCGAGCACTTTTGGCCCCTTGAAAGAAAAACCCATGTCAGCCCATCGCATTGCCTTCCAGGGTGTCCTCGGCGCCTATTCTGATCTTGCCTGCCGCGCCGCTTATCCGGGCTCGGAAACCCTGCCTTGCCCTTCCTTTGAAGCGGCCATGGCGGCGCTGCGCGATGGGCAATGCGATCTGGCCATGCTGCCTTGCGAGAATTCCTTGGCTGGCCGCGTGCCCGATATTCACCGCATGCTGCCTGATTCTGGGCTTTTCGTGGTGGGGGAGCATTTCCAGCGCGTGGAACATTGCCTGCTGGCCCCCAAGGGCGCGAGCCTTTCCACGCTAAAGCGCGCCCATAGTCACCCGGTTGCCTTGGGCCAGGTGCTGCGCCTGTTGAAGGACATGAACCTGACCCCAGTGATTGAAGCCGATACGGCGGGGGCCGCGGCGCTGATTGCCGAACGCGGCGGGGTGGAGGATGCCGCCATTGCCAGCGAATTGGCCGCCGAAATCTATGGCCTGGAAGTGCTGAAGCGGAATGTTGAGGATGAAGCGCATAACACCACGCGCTTTTATGTGATGTCCCGCGATAGGGCGGATGCGCCCGCAGATGCGCCCAATCTGGTGACCACCTTTGTCTTTCAGGTTCGGTCCATCCCGGCAGCGCTGTATAAGGCGCTGGGGGGCTTTGCCACCAATGGGATCAATATGACCAAGCTGGAAAGCTATATGATGGGCGGGCGCTTTGCTGCGACGCAATTCCTGTGTGATGTGGATGGCCACCCGGATCAGCCAGCGCTGCGCCGCGCCTTTGAAGAGCTGGCCTTTTTCTCCTCCTCCATGAAGATACTCGGCGCCTATCGCGCCCATCCCTATCGGCTGGAACAGTCAATTCCGGCGGAATAGGGGAAAGATCAGGCCTTCCCCTTGGGGGGTGGTCAGGCTAGAAGCGCATTGAAGGACCCGTAGCTCAGCTGGATAGAGCGTTGCCCTCCGAAGGCAAAGGTCGAAGGTTCGAATCCTTTCGGGTCCGCCAGTTTTTCAATAGCTTGAGTGGTTTTAGCCTTGGCGCCGGCGTCGGGTCTTGGGGGTGGCTTGGTCAGGGCGCCGCACCGAACGCATAGGTCAGGCCCACGCGAATCATCTGAATGGTCACATCATTACTGATCGAACGGCCCTGAACCGTATTGAAACCACTGGCCACACCGGCGCGTGCATTCTGGAAGCCGAAACCGACTTGGTCGAATTGGGTGTGGATGTAGTCCAACCGCAGGGCGGCAGCTTCCGAAACGCGCCAGGCAGCCCCAACGCCCATGGTCCAGCCGAAAGCGATTTTTTCATCTGTCTCGCTAAAACGCGCGACAGTTTGGGCGGGCGAATTCACCCCCTCATACTGGGTGCGGGTTTCAGCCAGAAACGCCGCAGCCAAACCGGCCGAAGCGCTCACCATCAGCGGGCCTTCACCATAGCCGATAACGGCGCGCATCGTGGAAATCCAGCGCGTTTCCCGGTTGATGGATGCCTGCACCATGCCGTTCCACGCATTGCCAGAATTGACCAGCGTATCCTGATGGCTTTCCTGGCGGAGCCAGGCCCAATCAGTCTCCAGGCCCATGATGATTCCGTTGGCGTATTGGTAATGGTAGCCCAGAAGCAGGCCAAGGCCCGCGCCGCGGAAGGAATCATCCGCCGCTTCATCGGCAGCGTTTGACCCATACTGGCCGTCTCCGCGCTTGCTCACGCCACGGACATTGTAGAATGAATCAACAGCGAAAGCGCCCAGATAAGTGCCGGACCAATTCACGGGCGCCGCAGATTGCTGTGCAAGGCTTGGCTTGGCCAAGAAGAGTGCTGCGGTGATGGCAAGTAGACATCTGACGATGAAATTTGCTTTCACGATAGGTTTTCCAGCATGCCGATTTATTCATTGAGGAACAATTTAAGTACCAGAAAATGATTTATGGTTTACTTTCATTTCCCCTGGGCCTGATACCCAAAAGGGCTTTTCGCAAGGCCGCCGCTTTTCGTCATGCCATAAGCCAGGGCGATGTTCCGCAAGCCATGCCTTGGCGCCTTATGCGGCGGGGCAGAATCGCCGCTTTGGTGATTCCGCCCCTGCATGCCAGGTACTGCTTAGGTGGGCATGATTGCCCAAGGGTTTCTTAGCTTGGCGTCGCGCCGCTGGCCCGCACAACAGGTGCCCAGCGCTCCGCTTCGCGCGTCACGAAGGCTTGGACATCGGCGGGGCCATTATCGGTCATGGTCAATACGCCAAGCCCAGCGATACGTTCCTTCATGCCGGCTTCATTGATGGCGATGGTGAAGGCTTCGCGAATGCGCGCCACCACGGCATCAGGCATACCCGCCGGGCCGGCCAGAACGAACCAATTGATCGCGGTTGCGCCGGGGAAGCCGGCTTCGACAATGGTTGGTACATCGGGGAAGGTGGACATACGCTCCCCGCTCGTGACCGCGATGGCCTTCAGCGAACCTCCACGCACGCTGCCTGCATGTGCGCCAAGTGTATTCCAAAGCGATCCCAGGCTGCCGCCCAATACTTGCTGTTCCGCTTCTCCACCGCCGCGGAAGGGCACGTGCAACAGCTGCACACCCGCCTCGCGTGACCAGAGCATTCCGGAAAGATGCCCAACCGAACCGATCCCGGCGCTGCCATAGCTCATGGCCTCGGGCCGCGCGCGGGCGGCGGCCAGGTAATCCGCCATGTTCTGAATGGGGCCATTGGGCCGCACGCCAACCACCATGGGCGCGCCACCCACCAGCATCACATAGGAAAAGCTGCGGCGCACATCATAAGCCAGGTTCGGGAAAAGTGTTTGCGCAATGGCCATGGGCCCGGCATTGGCGAGCACGAGCGAATAGCCATCCGGGCGTTCCGCTGCGATATGTGCCGTGCCGACAGTGCCACCAGCGCCTGGGCGATTATCCAGCACGACGGGCTGGCCCAGCACACGTTCCAGCGTGGGGGAGAGCAGCCGCACCACACCATCAGATGTACCGCCCGCCGAAAATGGGCTGACGATGCGAATGGGGCGATTGGGGAAGGAACCTTGGGCAAAGCTACCCGAAGGCAGCAGCGCCGGCAGGGCAAGCGCTGAGGCAGCGGTGATAAGGTTACGACGATTCATTTCATGCATCCCGGGCTTGATTGATTATGCGAAGCGGCTGTCTCCGCCTTGATGCTCCACATAAGCCCGTGACGGATGCGCGCAACGTCAGTATCTCGACGGAAGCACAGAAAAAAGATGATGTGGGCATACCTGCCGCCAAAACGCGCAAATGCGCGCGGCTTCTGCCGCGACAGCGTTCACATCAGGCGTCAGCAGCACACTACCGCGGCAGGGTGCTGGCCCCCATCAGGAATTCATCCACGGCGCGCGCGCATTGCCGGCCTTCGCGAATGGCCCAAACCACCAGCGATTGGCCGCGCCGCATATCGCCCGCGGCGAATACCTTCGGCACGGATGTCTGATAGGCTTCCGTATCCGCCTGCACATTGCCGCGCGCATCCAAGGCAACGCCGGAGGTCTCCAGCAGCCCCGCACGGCGCGGCCCTACGAATCCCATGGCCAGCAGCACCAGATCAGCCTTCATTTGAAATGCGCTGCCCGCCACTTCACGCATCTGCATGCGTCCGGCTTCATGCACCCATTCGACGCGCACGCAATCAAGCGCCGTCACGCGGCCATTCTCGCCAATCGCCTGCTTGGTCAGCACGGCCCAATCACGGGTGCAGCCTTCATAATGCGCCGGCGCGGTGCGGAGCTTATGCGGCCAATTCGGCCAGGTGAGGCCCTTATTCTCATGCTCTGGCGGCTTCGGCATAATTTCAATCTGCGTGATGGAAGCCGCACCCTGGCGCGCCGCAGTGCCGATGCAATCGGCACCCGTATCGCCGCCGCCAATGACCACCACATGCTTGCCTGTGGCGGAAATCGTGCCGCGCGGCGCGGCGCGGTCTTCAGTATCGCCCGCCACGCGCTTGTTTTGCTGCGTCAGGTAATCCATCGCGGGGTAGATGCCGGAAAGATTGCGGCCATCCACTTCCAATTCGCGCGGCCATTCGGCGCCACCCGTCATCACCACCGCATCATAACCCGCCAGCAGCACATCAAAAGGTAGTGTACTGCCCACTTCGGTGCCAGTGCGGAATTCAACACCTTCGGCGGCCATCTGATCAACGCGGCGGTCAATCAGGAGCTTTTCCATCTTGAAATCAGGAATGCCGTAGCGGAGCAAGCCGCCGATGCGGTCATGCTTTTCATACAGGGTCACCGCATGGCCGGTACGCGCCAATTGCTGCGCTGCTGCCATCCCCGCCGGGCCGCTGCCCACCACGGCCACGCGCTTACCGGTTTTACGCCCAGGAATTTGTGGTTTGATCCAGCCTTCTTCCCACCCGCGATCCACAATCGCGCATTCGATGGATTTGATGGTGACCGGCGTTTCCGTGATGTTCAGCGTGCAGCTTGCCTCACACGGGGCGGGGCAGATACGACCGGTGAATTCCGGGAAATTGTTCGTGGAATGAAGTGTTTCCAGCGCCGCCTGCCACTGATCCAGATAGACCAGATCATTCCAATCCGGGATCATGTTGTTCACCGGGCAGCCATTATGGCAATACGGAATGCCGCAATTCATGCAGCGCGCCGCCTGCTTCGTAAGCTCAGCCCCCGGTAGGGGAGTCACATATTCCTTGTAATTCTTCAGCCGTTCTTCGGGCTTGATATAGCCACGTTCGGCACGTTCGAATTCAAGAAAGCCAGTTGTCTTACCCATAACGCTATTCTCCCCTGCGGCTTATTCGGCCGCAACCGCGACACCACCCGCCTGCTCGGCCTTCAGGTCGAGCAAGGCGCGGCGGTAATCCCGCGGCATCACCTTCACGAAGCGTGGCAGCGCCGCATCCCAATCTTCCAGAAGCGCGCGGGCGCGCGCGCTGCCGGTCATCAGCAAATGCCGTTCCACCAGAATGCGCAGACGCTCAGCATCGAAGCGCAGCATATCGCCCATGCCATTATCAAAGGCGGATGGGGCGCGCTGCTTCGGCCTGCCATCTTCGCTGTCATCAGCGGCGCCAATCGCTTCAAGGTCCACGATGCTGGTATTGCACATGTCGCGGAAATTGCCGTTGATATCGTAAACATAGGCAATGCCGCCCGACATGCCGGCGGCGAAATTCCGCCCGGTCGCACCTAGCACCACCACCACGCCGCCTGTCATGTATTCGCAGCCATGATCGCCGCAGCCTTCAGCCACGGTCACCGCGCCGGAATTGCGCACGGCAAAGCGCTCACCAGCGACACCTTCGAAATAGGCCTCGCCCGCAATCGCGCCATACAAAACGGTATTGCCGACAATGATATTGGCCGCAGGATCGCGGTTCACACCCTGTGGCGGCTTCACCGCAATGCGACCACCGGACAGCCCCTTCCCCACGTAATCATTGGCATCGCCGGTCAATTCCAGCGACACCCCGCGCGCGAGGAAGGCGCCGAAGCTGCCCCCCGCCGTGCCCTTGAAAGCGATGCTGATGGTATCTTCAGGCAAGCCCGCATGGCCGTAACGCAGCGCCACCTCACCGGACAGCATCGCCCCCGTGGTGCGATTGAGGTTGATGATGTTGCGTTCAATGCGCACCGGTTGCTGCTTTTCCAGCGCATCCTTGCTGGCGGCGATCAGATCAACATCCAGGATGTGATCCAACCCGTGATCTTGGGTTTCGCACTGACGGATCGCAGCCCCTTCCGCCAGTTTCGGCTGATAGAGAATGCGGGAAAGATCAACGCCCTTCGCCTTCCAATGGTCAATCGCGGGGCGCATGTTCAGCCGATCCACACGGCCCACCATTTCATTCACCGTGCGGAAACCTAGCTGAGCCATCAATTCCCGCATTTCTTCGGCGACGAAGAAGAAGTAATTGATCACATGTTCCGGCATGCCGGTGAAGCGCGCACGCAGCACCGGGTCTTGCGTGGCAATGCCCACTGGGCAGGTGTTGAGATGGCATTTGCGCATCATGATGCAGCCGGCGGCGATCAGCGGTGCTGTGGCAAAGCCGAATTCGTCGGCACCGAGCAGCGCGCCAATCACGACATCGCGCCCGGTGCGCAAGCCGCCATCCACCTGCACGGCAATGCGCCCACGCAGCCCATTCAGCACCAGTGTCTGCTGCGTTTCCGCCAGCCCAATCTCCCAGGGCGAACCGGCATGGGTCAGTGACGTCAAGGGCGAAGCCCCCGTGCCACCCTCATAGCCAGAAATCGTCACATGATCCGCCCGCGCCTTGGAAACGCCGGCGGCTACGGTGCCAACCCCCACTTCCGAGACCAGCTTCACGGAAATCCGCGCGCGCTTGTTCACGTTTTTCAGATCGTGAATGAGCTGCGCCAGATCCTCGATCGAATAAATATCGTGATGTGGCGGCGGAGAAATCAGACCAACGCCGGGCGTGGAATGCCGCACGCGGGCGATGTTCTTATCCACCTTATGGCCCGGAAGCTGCCCGCCTTCACCAGGCTTCGCCCCTTGCGCCATCTTAATTTGGATATCATCGGCATTGACCAGGTATTCCGCGGTCACGCCAAAGCGCCCGGATGCCACCTGCTTGATGGCAGAACGCATGGAATCGCCATTCGGCATGGGCGTGAAGCGATCCGCTTCCTCACCACC
>CAMCZJ010000139.1 GCA_945886995.1 Asaia bogorensis | reverse complement strand
AAGCCCAAAGCGCTGACCGATCAGCAAGGCTTCAATGCCAATCAGATAACCACCGGCGGAAACCAGATTATTCAGCGCCTTCATCGCCTGACCGGCGCCAATATCACCGCAGCGATAGATGGAAGTGCCCATCGCCTTCAGCACGGGTTCAGCGCGATCAATCTCCGCTGCTGGCCCACCCACCATAATGGCAAGCTGGCCAGATTTGGCGCGCGGCACGCCACCAGAAACAGGGCAATCAATCATCGGCACGCCATGGCCTTCCAGCATCACCGCGATTTCGCGCGTGCGGCCTGGCTGGCCAGAGGTCATGTCAATCACAAGCATGCCAGGCTTCAGCGATGGCAGCATGGCTTCCACCGCCTCCCCAACCTGCTTGCTGGTGGGCACAATGATCACCACGCAATCGGCGCCGGCGGCAGCTTCTGCGGGCGTTGTGGCGGCTTTTGCCCCGGTTTCCGTGGCGAAGGATGCGGCGCGGCCTGGCACCACATCACACACCGTCACCTCAAAGCCCGCCTTCACCAAATTGGCCGCCATGGGCCAACCCATATTACCGATGCCGGCAAAGGCGATGCGCTTCAATACAGCCGACATCACTTCTTCCCCGGAATCGCGCCTTCGGCGATCAACACCTCATGCGCGGCCTTGAAGGCATCAAGCCCAGCCGGAATGCCGCAATACGCGGTGGCGTGCAGAAGGGTCGCTTTGATTTCATCAACGGTGATGCCGTTATTCAGCGCGCCCTTCACATGCAGCTTAACTTCCGGGATTTTGCCGAGTGCGGTCAGCATCGCCAGATTCAGCAGCGAACGGGTCTTGCGGTCCAGCGTGGGGTCGCCCCAGGCCCAGCCCCATGCCCAGGCGGTGGTGGCGCGCTGGAAGGACATCATGAATTCATCGGCCTTCGCCATGGACGAATCCACATATTCCGGGCCCAATACCGCACGGCGGATGGGCAAACCCTTGTCGAACAGCGCCTGATCGTCGGACATCTTATGCTCCTTCATGGATTGGATGGGGCAGGCTGGCGTGATGGCGCCATGCGGTCAACCGGGGCAGGTTGCGCGCAAGCTAATCCGCCTTTTCCGGTTCATACCAAGGCCAGCGCTGCTTCACGACCGGGCTATCCGGCGCATAGGCAATGCAGGTGCCAATCAGTGCTGGCCTGACTTTGCGTTCATCCACTACCTCACCTGCCGCGCGGCGGGCTTCGGCCTGTTCCAATTCCCGCTGGCGGCGCACGGGGTAGAGGGTTTGGAAGGCAACGGTGCCCATCTGGCCAATCACCTCACGCAGATGCGTGCAGCCATGAATGCCGCCGACCCGTTCATTCACCGCGCGCACAAAGCCAGGCCCGATTTTGAGCCCCGCGAGGCGCGCGAAATTGGGCGCGGCAGCCGGGCAGACATCATAGGGCGTGAAATCGGATGCGGCTTCGCAGGACAACACCTCAAAATCCTCAGTGATGGTCATGCGGATCCACATGCCATGCAAAGCCTCACCTGGTTCGATCCAGCCGCGGCCTTCATTGTTGAAGCCGTAGCTTTTGGTATCCACCAGATGGGCTTCGATATCGAAAAGCCCGTCCTTGCGCTGATAGCCGCGCAATTGGATGTCACGCAGATGGAGAAGGTTACGCTCGGCGGGGTCGGAAAGCGGCATGGGTCAATATCCGGTTACGCTGCACTGCAGCACCCTTCTGCCATGATGCGTGCAACAGGGCCAGATCAGGCGGCGGATAGGCGAATGGTGCCGTGCAGGGATTGGCCATGCGCCAAAACCCGCATGGGCGCGGCGGTAGCCAGCGCCGGGCGATTGGGCGCATCGGGCATGTGGCTGACGGGTTCCACACAGATCACGGGCTGCGTGGGTGGCGCATAGACCTGAACACCCGCGGCGAAATCGCCCGTGGCGGTGAGCCTGATGATGCCGGCGGGTGTGATGAGGCGCGCAACGCCATCCCAGCCGGTGAAGAAGTTATCAAGCCCGATCAGCCCAGCCTCATCAGCCGCGATGCCGGCGCAGGGTGTGAAGCTTTGCGGCAGCCCGCGCGCATCATGGCTGGCACGTTGCGTGGATTTCAGATGCAGTGATGAGGCGGCGCTGCGGGTGAACCAGGGGTGCCAGCCCATGCCATAAGGCACGGGTGCTGCGCCTTCATGGCGCAAGGTCATTTCGATGAGCAGGCCGTTGCCATCGAGCGAAACTTCAAGCCGCGCCGTGTAATCGAATGGCGCGAAGGTCAGTCGTTGTTGCAGAACCGCGTCATCTGGCGCGGCGCTTATCACTTCCCATGGCAGATCACGCGCCAAGCCATGGATGGCAGTGGCTTCCGCCACGCGATTGATTGGCATGGC
This sequence comes from Asaia bogorensis, assembly GCA_945886995.1. Lineage (GTDB taxonomy): Bacteria > Pseudomonadota > Alphaproteobacteria > Acetobacterales > Acetobacteraceae > Neoroseomonas > Neoroseomonas bogorensis_A. Next base: position 5,811 of record CAMCZJ010000139.1, on the reverse strand, counting down.
GTGGCCCGCAATGCGCCCGCCATCTAACCGATTGGCCCAGGGCAGCATCCAGAATGCACCATAGGCGCCAGGATGGCGCGCGCCTTCTGGCGTTGGCACAAGAACATCTCGCCCACGCCACTGCAAAGCGGTGAACGCTGCGCCCTGTTCTGGGCAGATCAGCGCCTGCCAATCACCATGATGCAGCTTCATTCCGGCGCGAAGTGATCCCGCGGTGAGGGCGCGTAGCGGGAATACTCAATGGCGGTATAGGCGCCGCCCTGATAGCGCTCTGAAACCGGATCGGCAGTGATACCTTCAAGCTCCGCCCGCCATAGTTCCGCATTGTCTTGCGGCACCCAACCGATACGTTCGCGATGATCCTCTCCCCAATAGCCGGTCGGGTTATTGGATTGCCCCCAGATCACCGCATGACCCACTTTTTCCGCGAGCACACAGCATTCAATCAAGCGCGTGAGATCAGGGTAGGACAACCAGGTGGACAGCATGCGCCGATCGAGCGGCTTTGGCTGGCAAGAACCGATACGGAGGTTGATATTCTCAACCCCGTGCTTGTCCCAATACATCCGCCCCATCATCTCGCCATAGACTTTTGAGATTCCGTAATAGCCATCAGGGCGGAAGGCGCAATCCGCATCAAGCTTCGCATCATTGCCGCGCGGGCGTTCATGAAAGCCGATGGTGTGATTGGAACTGGCAAAGATCACCCGCGCGCCTTCGCGCCGCGCGGCTTCGTACACGTGATAAAGCCCGCGCAGATTGGGACCCAAGATTTCCTCAAAGGGGCGTTCAACACTCACCCCGCCGAAATGCAAAATGGCGCCGCAGCCTTCCGCCTGACGCAACAGCGCCACGCCATCATTCAAATCCGCCTGCACGAAGCGTGCGGATGGCGGCAGCACATCCGGGAAGGGCGCGATATCGGTCAGGCGCAACGCCCAGCCAAGCGCGCCGAGGCTTTGCGTGAGGTGGCGCCCCAGCGCGCCGGAAGCGCCAGTCAGTAATACGGGTTTTGCGGGCACGTTCATGGCGTCAGCCTCCATAACCAAGCAGCAGGCGCGGCAGGGTCAGTGACATGGCCGGCCAATAGGTGGTGAGCAAAAGCGCGAGCAAAATGGCGCCGTAGAACGGCCAGATGGTGCGCATGACCTGTTCCATCGGTATTCGGCCTATGGCGCAACCAACGAACAGCACCGCGCCGACAGGCGGTGTGGTCAGCCCCAAGCCGAGATTCATCATCATGACCATGCCGAATTGTACGGGATCAACGCCAATGGCGGTGACCACGGGCAGGAAGATTGGCGTCGTGATCAGGATCAACGCCGCCATATCCATCACGCAACCCAGTAGCAGCAAGCAGACATTGATCATCAACAGGATCACGATGGGATTGGCGCTGATGGCGAGCATGCCTTCCGTCAGCAATTCCGGCAGGCGATACATGGCCAGCAGCCAAGCAAAAGCCGTTGCCGTACCAACAAGCAGAAACACGACCGAGGTTGTTCGCACACTTGCCTTCACCGCAATCAGGAAATCCGGCCAGGACAGATTGCGATAGACCAGCAAAGTCACCACCAGCGCCCAAATCGCGCCAAAGGCGGCACTTTCCGTCACGGTAAAAACGCCAGACAGCACGCCGCCCAGAATGATCACCGCCGTCAGCAACCCGGGCAGCGCATCAATAAAGGTCCAGAACAAATGGCGGAACCCGGCCCAACCTTCGGACGGGTAGCCACGCCGCACCGCCATCACATAGGCCGCGATGCCAAGAAAAAGGCACATGGTGATGCCGGGCACAATGCCCGCGATGAACAGTGCGCTCACGGAAATGCCACCGCCCGCCGCGAGCGAATAGAGAATCATATTATGGCTGGGCGGAATCAGAATGCCAGCGATGCTGCTGGTGACGGTGAGCGAGACCGCATAATCCACGCCATAACCCTTGGCCTTCATCGCCGGGATCAGGATGGTGCCGGTGGCCGAAGTATCCGCCACCGCTGATCCAGAAATCCCGCCAAACAGCATGGAGGTGGAAACATCCACCATCCCCAAGCCACCGCGCATCCAACCCACACAGGATGAAGCCAGCGCAATCAAGCGGCGCGCGATACCGCCATGGAGCATGATTTCTCCAGCAAAAATAAAGAAGGGAATGGCGAGAAGGGAGAAAATGCTCATGCCACTCGCCATTTGCTGGAAGGCAACGGCGGGGTTTAGCCCTTCATAGATGAAGCCCACCACAGCGGCGATGCCAAGGCAGAAGGCCACCGGCACGCCAGCCATGACGCCCAATGCGAATACCGCAAAAATCAAAAAAAGTCCGGGTTCCATTGCCGCTACTCCAGAAAGGCCGCAGCAGGGCCGCGCTTTTCCGGCGCCTCAGGCACGAAGATATCGCGCAGCACCTGTTCCACCGCGAATAAGGCGATCAAAACGCCGCCCACCACCAGGGGCACATAGGTCCAGCCCTGGCTGATGCCGAGCAAGGGAATACGGAAATTCGCAACCATTTCCACCAATTCCCAAGACCAGATCGCCATACCCAGCCCAAACAGACCGACAATCGCATCACAGCCAAGGGCAATCCAGCGTTGCGTGTTGGGCGGAAGCGATTCTCGCAGCCCAAGGACAGAAAGATGAAAACGCTCCCGGATACCCACCGCCGCCACCGGCATGGAAATCGCCAAAATTGCCAAAGTCGCGCCGCGTTCGATCCAGGTTGGTGTGTCATTCAGCACGTAACGGCCAAAGACCAGCCAACCCATCATCGCAATCAACACAACCAGCGCTATGCCAGCCAGGCCAATGGTCAGCCCCGCCAGCAAATCAAGCGCGCGCGAAAAGGCCCGCAGCGGCGCAGGCAATGCCCTGCGCCCAGCGTCATCGGCGCCTGTCACCGGGTTTCACGAATGCGCTTCAGCAAATCCGCCATGCGCGGCGTTGACGCGTATTTGGCATAAACCGGCTCCATCAACACCTGCCAGGGACCACGATCAGCCACTTCGATCACCGTAGCACCTCCAGCCACCACGCGATCGCGTGATGATTTTTCACGCTCCGCCCAAAGCTGGCGTTGGAATACCGCGCTCTCACGCGCCGCATCACGCAGGATGGCGCGCTCCGCCTCAGTCAAACGCTGCCAGCGTTGCCGGCTGATGGCCAGGATTTCCGGCACATTCGAATGTTCCGTCGTGGTGTAGAATTTCGCCACTTCGAAATGCCGCGTGCTTTCGTAGGACGGCCAGTTATTCTCAGCGCCATCAATCACGCCGGATTGCAGGCTGGTGAAGACCTCGCCAAAGGGCAGCGGCGTTGGGTTGGCGCCCATGGCGCGCATGATGTCAATCCAAAGATCGGAGGTCTGCACACGGATTTTCATGCCACGCACATCGGCGGGCGTACGCACCGGGCGGGTTGTATACAGGCTTCGCGCACCAGCATCATACCAGGCAAGGGTGATGAGGCCGATAGCTTCAAGATCGCGCGCGATATCTTCCCCAATCGCGCCATCCACCACGCGATGGCTATGGCCGACATCACGGAACAGGAAGGGCAACGTCAGGATCGCGGTGGAAGGCGCCAGATTATTCAGCGGCGAAAGGTTGAAATTGGCGAAATCAATCGTGCCAAGGCGCATTTGCTGAATGGCTTCATCCTGCTGGCCGAGCTGCGCGGAATGGAAGGTGCGCATACGGATGCGGTTATTGGTGCGCTGGCCCACCAGCTCCGCAAAACGGTCCATACCGCGGCCATTCGGGTAATCCGCCGCATGGATATTCCAGCCGCGCCATTCCTGCGCCGATGCCTGGCCAGGGGCGAAGGCCATCAATGAAAGCGCAGCAGCGGCCACGGCACCAAGCAAGCCGCGGCGGCGGGGTTTTGAGAGCAAGGACATGATGTTTCCTCCAGCCGGGCGGTCCTGCCGCCCTGTTCTTCGGTTTGAATGACTGATCCTGACCGGATGGGCGCTCCCCCGTCAATCCAAAACCGGCCTGGGAATGGCCAAGCCAGTCCCTGAATGGCAAAGTGCCGCCGAAAGAATCATAGGAAAGCCCCATGGCGCGCAAAAAACCCGAAGAACTCCGCAGCCATCGCTGGTTCGGCGTGGAGGATATCCGCGCCTTCGGCCATCGGTCCCGCATGCTGCAGGCCGGCTATTCGGAATCTGATTTTCGCGGCAAGCCGGTGATCGGGATCATCAATACCTGGTCGGAACTCAGCCCCTGCCATTTCCATTTCCGCACAAGGGCCGAAGAAGTGAAGCGCGGCGTCTGGCAGGCTGGCGGCTTCCCCGTGGAATTGCCCGCGCATCCGGTGACGGAGCAATATCAGAAACCGTCTTCCATGCTCTATCGCAACCTTCTGGCGATGGAGACAGAAGAACTGGCCCGCAGCCAGCCTTGCGATGGGCTGGTGCTGCTGGGCGGCTGCGACAAGACGCCGCCGGGCCTGATGATGGGCGCGATCACCGCTGGCCTGCCCTGCATTTTCGTGCCGGCTGGCCCGATGCTGCGCGGCAATTGGCGCGGCAAGACGCTGGGTTCGGGCAGCGATGTTTGGAAATATCACGCCGAATTGCGGGCCGGGAATATCACGGAAGCACAATGGAAGGATATGGAAGGCGGCATTGCGCGCAGTTTCGGCACCTGCATGACAGCGGGCACAGCCGCCACCATGATGCTGGCGGTGGAAGCGATGGGCTTCACCCTACCGGGCGCTTCTTCCATTCCGGCGGCAGATTCCGCGCATCCGCGCATGGCGACCGAAACCGGAAAACGCATTGTGGACATGGTCTGGGAAGATTTGACGCCGAAATCAATCATCACCCAAGCCAGCATAGACAATGCTGTGACCGCCACCATGGCCTTTGGCGGTTCCACCAATGCCATCCCGCATCTTATCGCCATGGCGCGCCGCGCTGGCGTGCCGCTTGATTTGGAACGCTTTGATGCGCTGTCGCGTCGCGTGCCGCTGGTTGCAAACCTCCGCCCCAATGCCGGCGAAAAGCTGATGGAGGATTTCTTCTATGCCGGCGGCGCGCAGGCACTGTTCCATCGCATCCGCGATTACCTTGACCTTTCCGCGCGCACGGTCACGGGGCATACGCTTGGCGAGAATATCGCTGGCGCCGAGATTTTTGATGAGGAAGTGATCCTGCCACTAGACCGCCCCTTGCAAACAGAAGGCGGGCTTGCAGTACTGAAGGGCTCACTCGCGCCACGGGGCGCGGTGATCAAAACCTCAGCCGCCGAACCTCGCTTGCTGAACCACACGGGCCCGGCGGTGGTGTTTGAAGACTATGCTGATCTGAAAAAGCGCCTGGATGATCCCGATCTGCCAGTGACACCTGATTCGGTGTTGGTGCTGAAGCAGGCCGGACCACAAGGCGGGCCAGGCATGCCGGAATGGGGCATGCTGCCACTACCCAAGAAGATGTTGCAGCAAGGCGTGCGCGATATGGTGCGCATTTCCGATGCGCGCATGTCCGGCACATCCTATGGCACTTGCGTTCTGCATGTGGCGCCGGAAAGCCATGTGGGCGGGCCGCTCGCCTTCGTGCAGAATGGTGACTTGATCCGGCTTGATGTCGCCAATCGCAAACTGGATTTGCTGGTGGATGTGGCGGAAATGGAACGCCGCCGCGCTGCCTGGACGCCGCCCGCGCGCCGCTATGCGCGGGGCTGGACATCGCTATATTTGGATAATGTGACCCAGGCCGATGAGGGATGCGATCTCGCTTTCCTGGAAGGCCAGCAACCCACGCCGGAGCCGGATATCTACTGATGCCCAACACCGTCATTGAAGCCGCCG
>CAMCZJ010000138.1 GCA_945886995.1 Asaia bogorensis | reverse complement strand
ATCCGTATCACGGCGCTGGGCCTGAATTTCGGTCCCCATTTGCTGGCCACGGCTGCCGATGAAAAGCGCGGACATGCCACGTTCCTTTTGCAGCTCATGCACCAGGTCACTGATGCGGGAGCTGAAATGGCTGAGCGCCTGAAGCTGATTGGCCTGCCGCACCGTCTGAAGCTGTTGGGAAATGACAACGCCACTCATCAGCAAGACCGCAAAGATCGGTAGCGCGATGGCCAGGGCAAGTCGTGTGGCGATCTTTGCCTGTGATTGCCGGTTTGACATGGGATAGAAGACTCCTTGCAGCGTTCGAGACAGGGGGCTCTGCCTAAAACAAAATCATGAAGATTGACTTAGAGCTGCGCGAATCTGTTTTTGCACAATAAATCAGCGCTAGTTACCGGTTGATTGAAGCGTTCGGATATTGCGCGAAGCCCGGCCACCGCAAGGCGCAATGAAGGGCAGCCCCAGATCCGCGCCCGAGGGATATTTGCCAAAGTCATCACATACTGATCATAATCCAATGACGTGCATAACGGATCGGGCTTTGCGCTTGCCAACTCACCGGCACCGCTTCGATACGTTGGCGCAGTCCAGCCCGCGGCGGGCATAGGAAACGCAAGAAAGTTGGGTTCGACCCCATGCCTGAAAAAGCTTCGGTTCAAGAAAACGCTTCAATCGCCGCTGATGCGGATGTGATCATCATCGGCGCTGGTATCTCCGGTATGTATCAGCTGATCCGGCTCCGAGAACTCGGCATGAAGCTCAGGGTATTTGAGTCGGGCTCGGATATCGGCGGCACTTGGTATTGGAACCGCTACCCCGGCGCGCGTTTCGATTCCGAAAGCTGGTCCTATGGCTATTCGTTTTCCGAAGAATTGCTGCAGGAATGGGAATGGCCGGAACACTTCGCCGCCCAGCCGGATACGCTGCGCTATTTGAATTTCGTCGCTGAGAAATTTGATCTCCGCAAGCACATCACCTTCAACAGCCGGGTCAAGGCAGCACATTTTGATGATGTGCAGAATATCTGGACCGTCACACTGAAAACCGGTGAGACTTGCCGCGCGCCCTTGCTGATTACGGGGCTTGGGCCACTTTCGGCCCCCACCCTACCCAATATACCTGGGCGAGATTCCTTTCAGGGTCAGGCTTTCCATACCGCCCGCTGGCCGCATGATCCGGTTGATTTCACGGGCAAACGCGTTGGTATCATCGGCACGGGCGCGACCGCCATCCAAATCATCCAAACCATCGCCAAGGATGTTGGCCATCTGACAGTGTTTCAGCGCACGCCGAATTGGGCAGCGCCGCTGCATAACCGCAAGATCACGCCCGAAGAACAGGCCAAGATCAAAGCAAGCTATCCGGAAATCTTCGCCCGCTGCCGGGAAACCGCGACCTGCTTCATTCATCAGACGGACCCTCGAAAGGCGCTTGAAGTCTCAGCCGAAGAACGTGAAGCCTTTTGGGAAAAGCTCTATGCCGAACCGGGCTTTGGCATTTGGGTCGGTAACTTCGCTGATGTGCTCACCAATAAGGACGCCAATGCGCTCGCCAGTGACTTCATGGCGCGCAAGATCCGCCAAAGAGTGCAGGACCCCGCCGTTGCGGAAAAGCTCATCCCCAAGAATCACGGCTTCGGTACCAGGCGCTTGCCTTTGGAAAGCGGCTACTATGAGGTCTATAACCAGCCCAATGTGCGCCTGGTGGACATCAATGAAACCCCGATCGAAAGCATCACGTTTGACGGAATCAGAACCAGCGCCGAGGATTTTGCTTTTGATATCCTGATCTTCTCGACCGGCTTTGATGGTGTGACGGGCCCTTACGACCGCATGGATATTCGGGGCCCCGGGGGGCGCAGCCTGAAGCAGGAATGGATCAACACGCCAAGGACTTTTCTGGGCGTGATGGCCGAAGGTTTTCCGAATATGCTGATGGTTCTCGGGCCCCATACCGCGCGCGGCAATATTCCCCGCAATATCGAAGAAATCGTGGATTGGGTCACTGGCCTTGTCATCCATATGCGGCAGAATGGCCTGAAGCGCGTGGAACCCAAGCCCGAAGCAGTGCATTGGTGGGCTGAAAAGGTGGAAGAAGCCGTGGCTGGGTTGCTCTTTGCCGAGGTCAATTCATGGCAAACCGGCGTCAACCGCAATGTCGAAGGGCGTGATATTCGTCGCACCCTTGGCTATTATGGCGGCGCCGTGGAATATCGGCGCATGGCCGATGACGTTGCGTCTGGCGGCTACCGCGAATTCAACTTTAGCTGAAATGTTGCTTGAGAAAGGGAGGAAAAGCGAATGAAACCCGAAACCACTCTATCCCGCCGTTCCCTATTGGCCCTCGGCGCCGGCATTGCCGCCTACACACCAAGCGCCACACGCGCGCAGGAAGCGAATTGGCCCAACCGTCCGGTGCGCATCATTGCGGCGTTTCCAGCGGGCAGCGGCACCGATAGCCTGGCGCGATTTTATGGGGAGCGTCTGGGCCGCATCTTCGGACAGAATTTCGTCATCGAGAATATCGGCGGTGCCAATGGCGCCATCGGCGCACGCGCCGCCGCCCGCGCGGCCCCCGATGGCTACACAATCTTTTTCGGTTCAGTTTCGACCCATGCGGCGAATCCGAATCTGATGCGCGAACCGGGCTATGATCCGTTGCGTGATTTTGCCCCGCTTTCTTTGATCAGTACCAACCCGCTTGGCGTCCTGGTGCGCGCTGATTTTCCCGCGCGCGATCTACAAGGCTTCATCGCCCATGCCCGCGCCAATCCCGGCGCACTGAATTACGGCATTGGCAATGCAGGCGGGCTTGCCGGCACACACCTGTTGAGCCAGGCGGCCGGCTTCAGGGCCGAGCAAATCGCCTATCGCGGTACACCACAGGCCATGGCGGATCTTCTCGGTGGGCGGCTCCATTTCTTGGTGACGGATCTGGGGCCGGCGGTGGAACATTTGCGCGCCGGTACCATCCGCGCCCTTGCCGTCACCACGGCGCGTCGCGTGGAAACGCTGCCCGATGTGCCAACCGTCGCCGAATCAGGGCTGCCCGGCTTTGATTTCGCTTCCTGGAACGGGTCTTGGATGCCGGCGCGCACACCGCCCGCCATCATCGCGCGGCTAAACCGTGAAATGGTCGCCATCGGCCAAAGCGAGGAAGCCAAGCGCCATATCGGCGCGCTTGGCATTGTTTCCACCACCAGCACGCCGGAAGAACTTGGCGCATTCAATCGGCGCGAATTGGAACTCTGGGCGCGCATCGCGGCTGAGGCGAATGTAGCGAAGGAATAGGCGTCGGGGGCAGATTGCCCCTCACCTCAATGGCCGACGGATCATTTCCGCCGGCTTGGTGGCATTTCGGAAATGCGGAGCGTCGCGGGTTGCGCGGCACCGCGATCCACGGTGCCGATCCAAATATTGTAATTCCCGCTTGCGGGGCGCTGGATGACAATGCCGGGGTTCAGCCCCTCCATATCATCATTGCAGAGCCAGCGCCCGGATGGATCATTGATGATCAATGTTGTGTCAGCCTGCGCCACCACGGAAATGTAAAGCGGCAAGCTGCCAGCCTGATAGTTCAAATCAACATCGGGTCGGGCATAGTCAATCCAGCCAGAGCAGTCAGTACCAAGCCCTTGCACTTCGCGTTCTCCGCCCGCTTCTACGCGCGTTTCATGGGGGTCGGGCGCGAAATCTACGCGCAGATTGACAGTGGCATAACGCGGCTGCGCTGCCACATCAGGCGTGACCTGCCGCGCGGGGGATTTCTGCTGTGCCAGAACAGGCACGGCCATCGCGCAGATAAGCGCTAAAGCAAGGGGGGCGATTTTGCGCATCTCATGCTCCTGATTGTCAGGCTGATGTGGGGCCCCGGCAAATACGGAAGAAAGCTTAAAGCTTCAATACTGAACCTGAGATCATCGGCCAGGCTGGCGGCGGCACTGGGCTTGGCAAGCGCGGCGCGGTCGCGTAACCCGCCGACATAAGGCGCCATATGGGCGCCGGTAGAAAGGGGGCAGCCATGGCCGACATCATCATTGATATTGGTGGGGAAATTTTCGAGGCATTTTTTGAAGATGCCGCCGCACCCAAGACCTGCGCGCGTTTCCGCGCTTTGCTGCCCTATCAGGACCGCATCATTCATGTGCGCTGGTCCGGCGAAGCCTGCTGGATCCCGATGGGTGAGCGGGAGCTTTCCATCCCCTGGGAAAACGCGACAAGCTACCCCGCGCCGGGGCAGATCATTGTCCATCCCGGTTCGATGAGTGAAACGGAAATCCTGGTCGCCTATGGCCCCACCTGCTTCGCCAGCAAGGCGGGCCAATTGGCCGGCAACCACTTCCTCACCATTCGGGAAGGCCTGGACCGCTTGGCCAAAACTGGCCGCGCGGTGCTGTGGGAAGGGGCAAAGCCCATCACCTTCCGCGCGGGCTGACGCGGGCCCCGGCTACGCAGCGCGGTTAGGTTTATAGCGGCTTCAGATTGATCGCCGCGGGCTTGCCGCGTTCGCTCGCCACTTCAAAGCTAACCTTCTGGCTTTCCTTGAGACCTTGCAGCCCCGCCTGCTGTACGGCGGTGATATGCACAAAAACATCCTTGCCGCCATCATCGGGCAGGATGAAGCCAAAGCCTTTAGTCGCATTGAACCATTTCACAGTGCCGTTCGGCATAACGTGAGCCCCTTTTGTTATGGCAGCGGAAATCCCACCACCTTTTTCCGGTTTTCCCGGACGGGCCCGATAGAGGTCGAAACACCGACAACTCGGTAAGGCACGGCACGAAAATCCCGTCGAAATCAGACAATTTTCGCCCGGGCGGCGTCAAGCTTTTTGCGCCAACCATGCCCTGATTTCCGCATTATGCTCGCCCAAATCGGGCGCGCGGCGGGTGATGTGCGCTGGCGTGCCTTCCAACCGCAGGGGTGGGGCCAAATGCTGGATCGGTCCGCGCTCAGGGTCTTCAAAAACCTGCGCCAGGCCACGCGCCTGCCCCTGCGGGTGCGCCAGCGCTTCGTCATAAGAAAGCACAGCTTCCGAAGGAATGCCCGCCTGGCCGAATGCTGCCAGCCATTCGGCGCTTGGGCGCGTCGCCAGAATATCCTGCAAAATCGTGATCAGCGCTGCGTTATTCGCCACACGATCCGCATTGGTCTTGAAGCGTGGATCATTGGCCAATTCCGGCCGGCCGATAATGCCACATAGCGCCTGCCAGAACTTCTCCTTCGATGCCCCCAGCGTGATGTACCCATCGGCGGTTTGAAACACGCGATAGGGCGCCGACCCGCGATGCAATTGCCCAAGCCGCGAAGGGCGCGTGCCATGGGCAAACACATGCGCCGCTTCATAAACGCCAAGCGCCACGCCTGCTTCGAAAAGGGATTGATCAATGCGCTGGCCTTGCCCTGTCTTCTCCCGCGCCTGCAAGGCGGCCATAACCGACAGCGCCGAAAACATGCCCGCAGTAACATCAGTAATGGCAATCGGCAGGCGATAGGGTTCGCCCTCAGGCGGTCCATTGCCGGCCATCAGGCCCGACATGCCCTGCGCCATCATATCCAAGCCCCCATGATCCGCCCAAGGCCCGGTCTGGCCAAAACCTGAAATCGCGCACCAAATCAGGCGCGGATTGGCGGCACTCAGCGCCTCCCACCCCAGCCCAAGCCTGGCCAGCGTGCCGGGGCGGAAATTCTCCACCAGCACATCGGCGCGGAGCGCCAGTTGGCGGACCATTTCAATATCCTCGGGCTGCTTCAAATCCGCGGTAATGCTGCGCTTGTTGCGATTCCAGACGGCGAAGGGCTGGCTGCGGCCATCCACAAAGGGCGGCATGCGCCGTGCATCATCGCCACCATCTGGGCGTTCCACCTTGATGACATCCGCGCCGAGGTCTCCAAGCAACATGGTGCAATAGGGGCCGGAGAGAAAATTCGTCAGATCAAGAACAATCAGCCCATCCAGCGCAGCGGTCACGGTGTTGCATCCTTGCTTATCGGGGAAAAACCCTCGGCAGCCGGCGAAGCCCTGTCAAGCAGCGCAGGCTCGTTGGGCCTGCGCGGCATATGCGTAGCGGAAACAGCCACTTCCCGCCCGAAGCGCTGTCACCATCATCGCCAATCCGGCTTCGAAAACAGCAAGCCGCCAAATTGAACAAATCCAGAACAAAAACCTCTTATTCCCAACCAACCCATCCCGCGATAGCGCTTGGTGAGCGCTGGTGCGCAGGATCAGGGGAGAAGGCAGCATGCCAAAGAAAAAATCGGCGATTGATCACCTGAATAGCGGACGCGTGCCGCATATCGTTCATATGATTCCGCGCGGCGCGCCAGGCTATGCGGAAGCCAAGGGCGGCGCCATGGTCGTCTCCAGCCCGGCTGAGGTGGATGCCCTCATCCGGAAGCTGAAACTGGGCGAAGTCATCACGCTTGATGATCTCCGCGCCGCACTCGCGCGCCGCCATCAGGTGGCGGTGGCTTGTCCGGTCTCGACCGCCATTTTCGCCAATATGTCGGCCCGTGCCGCGGAGGAACGCCGCGCGCTTGGTGTGCCGCCGCAGGAGCTGACACCCTGGTGGCGCGTGCTGCGCAAGGGTGGCTTTCTCAACCCCAAGCTGCCTGGCGGCGTTGAAAGACAGGCCGCGCTGCTGCTGGCAGAAGGCATCCGCGCCTCGCCGCTCGGCAAGCAATTGGCTGTCTATGATTACGAAGCGCGTCGACCTGACCGCCTAATTGAGAATGACTGATCGCCAGAAGGGATCAGGGCACCAACCGATTGGAACTTGACCGCGCTGTGCTCCGGGGTTTGAACAGCCTATGGCCGATTCACCCTCACTCCTCCCCGCGCTTGCCAGCCTGCTCGGCCCCGCCGGGCTGCTGACCGAACCGTCTGATCTGGCCCACGCGCTGGCCGATTGGCGGAGCCTCTATCAAGGCCGCGCCATGGCGTTGCTCCGCCCCGCCAATACCGCCGAATTGGCCGAAGCGGTCAGGCTGTGCAGTGCCGCCGGCATCGCCATTGTGCCGCAGGGGGGCAATACCTCCATGGTCGGTGGCGCCACGCCGGATGCTTCGGGGCGCGCTGTGATTGTCTCGCTAGCCCGCATGAGCGGCATCCGTGATCTTGACCCTGTCGACATGACCATGACCGCCGAAGCAGGTGTGGTGGTGAAAACCGCGCAGGAAGCCGCCGCGGCGGCGGGTTGCCTTTTCCCCCTTAGTTTCGGTGGTGATGGCACGGCCATGATCGGCGGCGTGCTTTCCACCAATGCCGGCGGCAATAATACGGTGCGCTATGGCAATGCGCGGGAATTGATGCTGGGGCTTGAAGTGGTGCTGCCCGATGGCAGCATCTGGCATGGCCTGAGGCGCTTGCGCAAAGACAATACCGGCTATGCGCTGCGCCAGGTTTTCGTGGGCGCCGAAGGCACGCTTGGTATCATCACCGCCGCCGTCTTGAAGCTTTTCGCCCGCCCCCGCGCCAATGAGGTGATTTTCGCCGCCGTCCGCGATGCCGAAGCCGCACTTGGCCTGTTTCGCCGCTTTCGTGACAATGACGAAAGTGCGATCCGGGCTTTTGAGTATATGTCAGGTGATGGCGTTGACCTGACCGTGCAGCTCATCCCTGGCGTCACCCTGCCGCTCGCGGAACGCGCCGGTCATTACGCGCTGATTGATCTTGCCTCCACCAGGCCAGATGCGGATTTGCGGGGCCTCGCGGAACTTGTGCTGGCACCCGCCATGGAATCCGGCGAAGTGCTGGATGCCGTGCTGGCCGAAAGCGAAGCGCAGCGGGCCGCGCTGTGGCGCATTCGCGAAGAACATACGGAAGCGCAGCGCAAGGCTGGCGCTTCGGTGAAGAATGATGTCTCGGTCCCCGTCTCCCGCGTGCCGGAATTGATCGAACGCGCCTCGGCAGCCTGCCGCAAGCTGATCCCGGGCATCCGCCCCATGCCCTTCGGCCATATGGGCGATGGCAATATCCATGTGAATCTGGTGCAGCCCGAAGGCGCTGATCCGGCGGCTTTCCTGGCGCGCAGCCACGACATCATGGATTGCGTGAATGCGGTGGTGCGGGATCTGGACGGGTCCTTTAGCGCGGAACACGGCGTTGGCCAGCTCAAGACCGATTTGATGGAAGAATGGCGCGGGGGTGCGGAGCTTGCGGTGATGCGCCAGATCAAGGCCGCGCTAGACCCCAAGGGGCTCATGAATCC
>CAMCZJ010000137.1 GCA_945886995.1 Asaia bogorensis | reverse complement strand
ACTGGGAATTGAGGCGTCGCAATGGGTTCCTTCAGCATCTGGCATTGGCTTGTTGTTCTGCTGGTCGTCCTGCTGCTTTTCGGCAGCGGCAAGATCAGCGGCCTGATGGGCGATCTGGCCAAGGGCATCAAGTCCTTCAAGCATAATATCAAGGAAGATCAGGCGGATGCCTCGATGGAAGCGCAGGCGCAGGGCCAGTCCCAGCCGGCCGGCAGCATCCAAGGCCCCGCCGCGGCGTCTTCCACCGCGCAGGCCGCTTCCGCGCAAAATACGCCGCCCCGCCCGGGCGCCTGACAGCCTTGCCCGCCCCACGCCATTTTGGGCGGGGGCGGTTTTATCCCCTTCCCCAGGCTATCAAGCCTGGATTTGGGGCCGATAAGACTATTCAGGCTGCCGGGCCAGGGTTAGTAAGTTTCTGCCTTTTTTGCCTTGTGGAGGGCCCGCGCCATGCTCACAACCTGGACCGTTGAGGATGGCCGCTGCCGGCTACGTGAAGGTGCCATTTCCCACATCACCGCCGCCTTGCCTGGACCCGCGCGGGAAGCCGCCGGTGAGGTCGCGGAACCCGAGAATATTCGCCAGGCTGTTTGGATCGACCTGCTGAACCCTACACCGTCGGAAGAACACGCGGTGCAGGAGGCTCTCTCGCTCGAGATCCCAACGCGAGAAGAAATGCAGGAAATCGAAAGCTCATCCCGCCTGTATCGTGAGGGGGAGACGCTATTTTTGACAGCGAATTTTCTCTATGGTGTGGAAGCAGGCGAGTATGGCTCCACCCCCATCAGCTTTGTGCTTACCAATAGCGCGCTGGTCACGGTGCGCTACGCAACACCACGCGCCTTTACTGCCTTCGCAGCGCGCGCGCAGCGCCAGCCGACCTTGCTGCAATCAGCAGATGCGGTCATGCTGCATCTTTTCGAGCAGATTGTGGATCGAATCGCCGATATTCTCGAAAAGATCAGCGCCGACATGGACCGCGCCAGCCAATCAACTTTCCGAGCCTCCGAGGCCGATTTCAAGATGCAGCGGCGCAGTGACAAGTTGAAGGATGCGCTGTTCACCTTGGGCCAGGTCGGGGAAGTGACGACACGCGCTTCCGAAACCCTGCTTGGTCTTTCGCGCATCCTGACCTTTGTGGGCGCCGAAAAGGGAACCGCGATACGCAAGGAAAACCAGGCGCTGATCAAGACGCTGGTGCGCGATGTGCGATCCCTGGTGGAACATGCCAGCTTCCTGAATTCAAAGGCGCAATTCCTGCTGGATGCCGTGCTTGGCGTGTTGAATGTCGAACAGACCAATATCATCAAGACCTTTACCGTGGCCTCGGTCGCGCTCATGCCACCCACGCTGATCGCCAGCATTTACGGCATGAATTTTGAATTCATGCCTGAATTGAAATTGGCTTTTGGCTATCCCTTGGCGCTTGTGCTGATGATCGTCTCAGCCATTATGCCGATTCTCTATTTCCGCCGCAAAGGCTGGCTGTAGTGCATATTCGGTCGCATTTTCCGAGTCGCCAAGTGATTCCACTCGGCTTGAAAATGCTCTAAATCAAGAGGACAATGTGATGTCGCAAGCAACGCGGATCCCCGCTTCTGTCGCCACCTGCCGCTGGGGCGGGTTTGACGCTTCCTTTGCGCCGGTTGCGAGCATTGCCTCGGGCGAGACTATTATTCTGGAATGTGTCTCGGGCGGGCCGGAAGTGATGCCGGGGCCGGAGAAGGGCCTGCCGCTGCACCCCGCCATTTCAGAAATCCACACCAAGCTGCCACGGCTCGGCGCACATATCATCACCGGCCCGGTTGAGGTGAGCGGCGCTGAACCAGGTGATGCGCTGCGCGTGGATATCGAAAAAATCGAACTCGGCGCGGATTGGGGCTTTTGCGGCTTCCGCCCGCTTTTCGGCACGCTGCCGGAAGATTTCCCCTATCGCCGCACGCTGCATATTCCGGTGAACAAGCAAGCCATGACCTGCCGCCTGCCCTTCGGGCCGCAGGATGGCGGGCTTGATCTGCCGTTGGCACCCTTTTTTGGCGTGATGGGCGTGGCGCCACCGCCCGATTGGGGGATGGTGAACACGAAGGAACCGCGCGCCATTGGCGGCAACCTCGACAATAAGGAATTGACCGAGGGCACTACGCTATTCCTGCCCATTTTCAACAAGGGTGCATTGTTTTCCGCCGGAGACGGCCATGGCGTGCAAGGAGATGGTGAGGTCTGCATCAATGCCCTCGAAATCTGCCTGACCGGCCATTTCAAGCTTTCCGTGGTGAAGGGCGGCGGCGCCAAGGACCCGGTGCTGAAATTCCCCCGCGCGGAGACCAAAACCCATTTCATCACCATGGGGATGAATGAGGATCTGGATTTGGCCATGAAGCAGGCGCTGCGTGAGATGATCGCCTTCATCTGTTCGCGCACCAATCTTTCGGATGCCGACGCCTATCAATTCTGCTCACTGGCCGTTGATTTCCGCGTAACGCAGACGGTGAATGGCGAAAAGGGCGTGCATGGCATGCTAAAGAAGGGCTTGTTGTTCTGAAAATGCGCAACGCATCCTGCGCCCCAAAGGCTCTGGAAGGGTAGCAATTCATTATGGCGTCTGGCGCAAGGGATCGCATTCCACCGCTATTCATTCTGGCGCCCTTGGCAGGCATCAGCGTTTGGCTTGGCATTGGTAAGGTCGGGGTTGAGCTTCTGGCCTTGCTGACCCTTGTGACATTGCTCTGCAATGTGGTGGCAGCGGTGCATCACGCCGAAGTGGTGGCGCTGCGTGTTGGGGAGCCCTTCGGCGGCTTGATCCTGGCGCTTTCTGTCACGGTCATCGAAGCGGGGCTTATTATTTCCCTGATGCTGACCGGGGATGAGAACCCGAATCTGATGCGTGATACCTTGCTCGCCACCGTCATGCTTGTGCTGCATGGCATTGCCGGGCTGGCCATTCTGGTGGGCGGCATTGTGCATCGGGAAAATCAGTTCCGGGTCGCTGGCGCCAATGCGCTTCTGGCGGTGCTGATGCCCCTGGCGGTGCTGGTGCTGATCGTGCCCAATCATGTGGTATCTGCCCCAGGCCCTTATTACAGCGCGGCGCAATTGGCCTTTGTTTCATTTGTTTGTCTCGCGCTCTATGGCGCCTTCCTGTTTGTGCAAACCAATCGCCACCGGGAATATTTCCTGCCGGAAGAAAGCGCTGCGGGTGAAGGCCATGCCCGCCCCAGCGGGCGCTTGGCGCTGCTATCCTTCGCTTTGCTATGCCTGTGCCTGCTTTCGGTGGTGATGCTCGCCAAATGCCTGGCCCCGGCACTTGAAGATGGCGTCGCGGCAGCCGGCGCGCCGGTGGCGATTGTCGGCGTCATTGTCGCGGCCATTGTGCTGCTGCCCGAATCGGGGGCGGCGTTCCGTGCCGCGGCACATAACCGCATGCAGTCAGCGATCAATCTCGCGCTTGGCAGCGGTGTCGCCTCGATTGGTCTGACCGTGCCAACCGTCGCCCTGGTGACCTGGTGGTATGGTCAACCCCTGGCCCTTGGCATTTCGCCGGGGCATTCTGTTCTTTTGGCGCTGGGTTTTGCCGTGGCGATGCTCACTTACGGGACTGGGCGGACGAATATCCTTTCCGGCATTGTCCATCTGATCCTGGCGGTGACCTTCGTTTTCACGATTTTTGCCCCCTGAGCCACGGCAGCCAGCCATCCTACAGCCAGGCTACCGGTTGCCCGAAGCCGCCCCGCGCCCTATAGCGCCCAGGGTCCAGAAACAGCCATTAAGGTTCCCCAACACGTGGCCACCATTGCCGCCCCCGACGCGCCCAACCCCGCGCTCGCCGCCCAGGCGGCTATCCTCGCCCGTCCGCTCGATGATCCCCGCCGCATGGCCAATGCCATCCGGGCATTGGCGATTGACGCGGTGGAGCAAGCCAAATCCGGCCATCCCGGCATGCCCATGGGCATGGCCGATGCCGCAACCGCGCTATTTGCTGGCTTCCTGAAATATGACGCTGCCGACCCGCGCTGGCCGGACCGGGACCGCTTTGTCCTTTCCGCCGGCCATGGGTCCATGCTGCTTTACGCCTTGCTGCACCTGACGGGGCATGAGGGCATGGGGGCGGATGAGCTGAGGCGCTTCCGCCAGCTTCACTCCCCCGCCGCCGGACACCCCGAATTCGGCGAGCATCCGGGGATTGAGACCACCACTGGCCCGCTCGGCCAGGGGATTTCCACAGCCGTCGGCATGGCGATGGCGGAACGCATGATGGCGGCGCGCTTTGGTACTTCCTTGGTGGATCACCGCACCTGGGTCATCGCTTCCGATGGAGACCTTCAGGAAGGCATCGCGCATGAAGCCGCTGCCCTTGCTGGCCATTACGGGCTTTCCAAGCTGACGGTGCTTTGGGACGACAACCACATCTCGATTGATGGCGACACCGCGCTGTCATTTTCGGAAGATGTGCTGAAGCGCTTCCAGGCTTATGGCTGGGCTGTGCGGCGCGTGGATGGGCATGATGCGGGCGAATTGGCCTCGGCCATGTCTTGGGCCATGCGCAACCGCAAGCCCACGTTGATCGCTTGCCGGACCATCATCGGCCTCGGCGCGCCGACCAAGGCGGGCACGGCGGGCAGCCATGGCGCGCCACTCGGTGCCGCTGAAGCCGCTGCCGCCAAGCAGGCTTTGGGCTGGACAGCGGCGCCCTTTGAAGTGCCGGCGGATATCAAGACGCTTTGGGAGGCTGCCGGGCGGCGCGGCGCAGGTGCGCGGCGTTCCTGGCTGAAGCGCATCGCCAAGCACCCGCAGCGCGCGGAATTTGAACGCGCCATGGCCGGGCGCCTGCCGGAAGCCTGGAATGAGGCGCTTTCCGCGCTCCGCAGCCAAATCGCGGCTGACAAGCCGAAGTTGGCAACCCGGGTTTCCAGCCAGAAGGCGCTTGAAGCCCTGGTGCCTTCAGTGCTGGAAATGGTTGGCGGTTCGGCGGACCTCACGGGGTCCAATAATACCAATGTGAAGGGCGTGCCGGCGATTACGCCGGGCAATTTCAGCGGTCGCTTTGTTCATTGGGGCGTGCGTGAACATGGCATGGCAGCCGCCATGAACGGCATGGCGCTGCATGGCGGCATCATTCCCTATAGCGGCACCTTCCTGGTGTTCAGCGATTACCTCCGCCCCGCCGTACGGCTGGCCGCGCTGATGCGCCAGCGCGTCATTCATGTGCTGACACATGATTCGATTGGCCTTGGCGAAGATGGACCGACGCACCAGCCGGTGGAACATATCGCTTCCTTCCGCGCCATGCCGAATGTGCATGTGTTTCGCCCGGCGGATGCGATGGAAACCGCCGAATGCTGGGAATTGGCGCTGCGCCGCGCCGATGGACCATCATTGCTCGCGCTATCCCGCCAGAACCTGCCGACGCTCCGCACCGATACGGCCGAGAATCGCTCAGCCCGCGGTGGCTATGTGCTGGCGGAAGCCGATGGCGCGCGGCAGGCGACATTGATCGCCACCGGCAGCGAGGTCTCGCTGGCTATGACGGCGCGGGAGACGTTGCAGGCAGCCGGCATTCCAACGGCTGTGGTGTCTTTGCCGTGTTGGGAATTATTCGCGGGGCAAGATGACGCCTATCGCGCCAGCGTGCTGGGCAGCGCGCCGCGTTTTGGCATTGAAGCCGCGGTTGGCTTTGGGTGGGAACGCTGGCTTGGCGCCGATGGCGTATTCATTGGCATGGCGGGCTTCGGCGCCTCGGCGCCCGCCGATGATTTGTTCAAGCATTTCGGCATTACGCCGGATGCGGTGGTTGAAGCCGTACGCAAGCGGCTTGGGGTTTGAATTCAGTTTCTTTGGGGAAGGAAAATATCATGGCCGTCAAGGTTGCCATCAATGGGTTCGGGCGCATTGGGCGCCTGGTGCTACGCGCGATGATTGAAAGCAATCGCCGCGATGTGGAATGCGTTGCCATCAATGATCTCGGCAGTGTGGAAGCCAATGCGCATCTGTTCCGTTATGACAGTGTGCATGGCCGTTTCCCCGGTGAGGTTGCAGTGGATGGCAATAAGATCATCATCACTGCCAATGGCCGCACCTATGCGCCGATCATCGTGAGCGCCGAGCGTGACCCGACCAAGGTGCCCTTCCAGGGCGTTGATGTTGCCCTGGAATGCACCGGCATTTTCACCAGCAAGGAAAAGGCTTCCGCGCTGATCACGGCAGGCGCCCGCAAGGTGGTGATCTCTGCCCCCGGCGACAATGCGGATGCGACCATTGTTTATGGCGTCAATCACAAGACGCTGACGAAAGACATGACGGTGATTTCCAACGCGTCTTGCACCACGAATTGCCTGGCGCCCGTGGCCAAGGTGCTGCATGAGCATTTCGGCATTCTGCGCGGCTATATGGTGACGATTCACGCCTATACGGGCGATCAGAACACCGTGGATACGCTGCACAAGGATCTGCATCGCGCCCGCGCCGCGGCGGTTTCCGCTATCCCGACCTCGACCGGCGCGGCGAAGGCTGTGGGCCTGGTCATGCCGGAATTGAAGGGCAAGCTGGATGGCACGGCCATTCGTATCCCAACGCCCAATGTATCGCTCGTGTCGCTGGATTTCGTGCCCGCCAAGGAAGGTGTCACGAAGGAAGCTGTGAATGCCGCGATGAAGGCGGCCGCTGAGGGCGAATTGAAGGGTATTCTTGGCTATAATACCGAACCGCTGGTCAGCATTGATTTCAACCACAACCCGGCTTCTTCCACCTTTGATGCAACGCAGACTCAGGTGGTGGATGGCGGGTTGGTGCGCGTGCTGTCCTGGTATGACAATGAATGGGGTTTTTCGAACCGCATGAGCGATACTGCGGCGTTGTTTGGCTCTCTCTAATCTGGTGTTTCGGGGCAGCGCACCACGTGCTGCCCCCTACCCGAGGTCCCATCATGGCTTTCAATACGATTGATGCGCTTCCGGCCAAGGGTCAGCGCGTATTGCTGCGCGCTGATTTGAATGTGCCGGTCAAGGATGGCCGCATCACGGATCGCACACGCATCGAACGGCTTTGTCCGACCATCGCGGAATTGGCGCAAAAAGGTGCCCGCGTGGTGGTGCTGAGCCATTTTGATCGCCCCAAGGGCAAGCGCGTGCCGGAAATGTCGCTGAAGCCCATGCAGGAAGCCTTGGCGGCGGCGCTGAACCGTCCCGTCGCCTGGTGTGATGATTGCGTGGGTGAAGCGGCGGAAGCAGCGGTGGCAGCTCTGTCCGATGGTGGTGTGCTGCTGCTGGAAAACACGCGCTTTCATGCCGGTGAGGAAAAGAATGACCCCGCCATGGCGGTGGCTCTCGCCAAGCTCGGCGATGCTTTTGTGAATGATGCGTTTTCGGCAGCGCATCGCGCCCATGCCAGCACGGAAGGGGTGGCGCGCCTGCTGCCCGCCTATGCCGGGCGGCTCATGGAAGCGGAATTGAAGGCGCTGGATGCGGCGTTGGGCAATCCCGCACGGCCAGTGGTGGCGATTGTGGGTGGGGCGAAGGTTTCGACCAAGCTTGAATTGCTCGGCAATCTTTGCAGCAAGGTGGATGTGCTGGTGATTGGCGGCGCCATGGCCAATACCTTCCTCGCCGCGCAGGGCCATGGCATGGGCAAATCCCTGCAAGAAGCCGAAATGCACGCAACGGCGCGGCAAATCATGGAACAGGCCCAGGCCGCACATTGCGAAATCCTGCTGCCGGTTGATTTGGTAGTGGCCGAGGAATTCCGCCCCAATCCGCCAACGCGCACCGTTGGCGTCAATGCCGTGCCGGCAAATATGATGGCTTTGGATGTCGGGCCGCAAAGCGTTGCCGCCCTGGAAGTGCGGCTGCGCACCGCTTCCACCCTGGTCTGGAATGGCCCACTCGGCGCTTTCGAGACCGCACCCTTTGATGCGGCAACAGTGGCGGCGGCGCAAACGGTCGCGGCGCTCACGCAATCCGGCGCGCTGAAATCCATCGCGGGCGGGGGTGATACCGTCGCCGCACTCCGCCATGCCGGCGTGCTGGAACGCATGAGCTATGTCTCAACGGCCGGCGGCGCCTTCCTGGAATGGCTGGAAGGCAAGGAATTGCCGGGGGTTGCCGCGCTGGGGTGAGTACAAGGTAAGGGCAGGTTGACGCTGCCCGCCAAGGTGCAAAACTCGGTCTATTCAAAGGGCAGGAATAGACCATGCGGCAAAAGCATCTTGTCGGCTTCATGCA
>CAMCZJ010000136.1 GCA_945886995.1 Asaia bogorensis | reverse complement strand
CACCGCTTCCACCTGCCGCCGATCAGCGGATTCCAGCGCCTCACTGAAAAGCTTGGCCAGGGTACCAATATCTGGCACCGCCAAGGCCAGAATGCCCGCAAATGGGCCCATACCTACAGCGGCCACGAAAATCAGAGCCCAGATCAGCGTATCTATGCCGCGCAGCCCATCATAAATCCGCCGCACGGAGAATCTGAGCAGCGCATTGCCAATGATGTTCCCGGCACCGAGCAAAGCCAGGGGTAGTGCCAGCAGCACCGCCAAAAGCGTGCCGAGGAATGCCATGGCAAGGCTTTCCATTAGGCTCATCAGAAGTTCCAGCAAGACACCGCCGGCAGAAGGCGGCCACATCAGCGCCACCAGCCAGCCGAGCTTCGTGATGCCATTGAAAATCCGCTCTGGCGAGGCATCCATCCGCCACAGGCCTGCGATCAACAGCAGCAAGAGAAAGGCACAAAAAAGCGGCGTGGCTAGTCGGGATTTCATCATGACGTACTTCCCAGAACCCGACGGCGCAGTCGCCCGCAAAGGAGATCAATCACCGCAACCGTTACAAGGATCAGGACAAGAATCGCGGAGATATCCTGGTATTCGAATTGCCGTACCGCAAGATAGAGTTCTTCCCCGATGCCGCCGGCGCCAACAATGCCAAGAACGCTGGCTTCGCGTACATTGATTTCGAAGCGGAGCAGACCGTAGCTCAGTACCCCCGGCAGGGATTGCGGGAAAATGCCAAAGCGCATCTGCGCGGGCCAGGAGCCACCGGCGGCTCGCACTGCCTCCATTTGTGCCAGGGAAGCGTTTTCATGCTCCTCGGCAAATAGTTTCCCAAGCGCACCGGCGGAATGGACGGCAATGGCCACCATACCGGCAAAGGCACCAAGGCCAAAAGCGTAGACAAAGATGAGCGCCAGCACGAGGGTCGGCACGGTGCGCATCACCTCCAGCAAACGTCTGGTGAGAGAAACGACCCACGCTGGCGCCAGCGTGGCCGCTGCGGGAAAGGAAAGCAGCAGCGCAACCAGGCCGCCCAAAACCGTGCCCACATAGGCAATCAGCAACGTATCCGCGAGCAGCAGCGCCCAATCCGTGAAGCCCCACATCCAATAGGCAAGATCGGCGGGGAAGTATTCGAGCCGCAGGCGCGGCATTGTGCCCGCGATATAATCACCCGCCAAGGGAAGGCCACGCCAGAGCCGCGCGATGCTAACCTCCCCGAGCCAAGCCGATAGTGCTATGGCGAGCGTCAGAAGCACCGCACCCAAGAACCAGGCGCGCTGCCGAGCAGCCCTTGCAGCGCGCCAGCGTGTTTCCGCTGCGTCTATTGCGGTGGAAGAAATCAGGAACGCCTTTCCCGCCGCCGCGCCGCATTCTCCTCAAGGATGGCGACGATATCGAGGTAATCCTCGTGCTTGGCAGGCGCCAAGCCCCGCGCATCAGATGACATATCACGGAAAGCTTGCGGATCGCGCTGCGGCATCGCGGCAAAAGCCGCAATCGCCTCCCTTCGGAAGCTTTCCGGCAAATCAGTGCGCATCACAATGGGGGCATTCGGTATAAGTGGCGATTTCCAGATGACCCGGACCGAGCCTTCCGGAATCATGCCCTTTTCCGCCATGCGCTGGAACGTATTGCGACGTTCATTTGAGTAGGAAATCACAGCACCATCAAATGTTCCATTGATTACAGCCATCACGCCTTGCTCATGACTGCCAGTAAAGCCGGTGCGGGAAAAATAGCTTGCCGGGTCCATCCCTTGGCGGCGAAGGAACCAGCCCGGTACCTGGAAGCCTGACGTACTATTGGGGTCACTGAACCCGAGAGTCTTGCCGCGCATATCATCAAGAGTCCGGATCGGGCTATCCGCACGCACGATCATGACGCTGTGGTAGCCCTCCATGCCCTCATTATCAATATAGCGGAATATCGGGATGATGCGTTCCCCCATGACACGGCGCGCTAACCCGTAGGAGGCTGGGCCGAGATAGGCCAATTCGGAGTGACCGGCACGTAGCGCCTCCACCACCGCTGCATAGTCAGACCCGCGGAATACGCGGAAAGGGGAGCGTAGTTCACGCGCCATATAGGTTTGAAGACCTTGCAGGCGTGCCACGGCGTCTCGTTCATTCTCAACCGAGATCATGCCGAAGCGCACTTCGGCCACCTGTTGGCGCCAATCGCCTTGTGCGTGAGCCTTACTGGCCAGCAAGGCCAAGCCCGGAAGCATGAGGGCTGCGCGACGTACGAGCATGGGTGGATTCCTCGATGACGAAACCATGATTTGACCTAACCGCATGATGGATATGTGACGCAGCGATGAAAAAATGATGACAGAGAGGATTCTAGCGAAGAGGTACCAGCGCCTCTCTGAACTGGGCCACACACGCATCCCATGACCAGGCTTCCGCATGCTGTCGGCAAGCGGCACGGTCACATTCAAGCGCCTTGAGGCAAGCGGCGCGCAAATCCTCATCCAGGACGCCAACCCGCTCATCGGTGATGACATCAATTGGGCCTGTCACTGGAAAAGCCGCAACAGGCGTTCCAGTTGAGAGCGCTTCAAGTAGAACCAAGCCGAAGGTATCGGTTCTAGAGGGGAAGACAAAAACATCCGCCCCCGCATAGGACCGCGCAAGCGCACCATTTTCCCGATAGCCCGTAAAGGTCACCTGAGGGAAATTCTGCCTTAGCGCAGGCAAGGTCGGTCCATCGCCTACAACAACCTTGCTGCCCGGCAGATCAAGCTTCAGGAAGGCTTCGATATTCTTTTCAATTGCCACACGACCCGCGTAAAGAAAAACGGGGCGCGGCAAGCCTGGCCATTCATCCCGCGTTTCCGGATTGAATTTCTTCAGATCAACGCCCCGCGTCCATGCGCGTATCTTGGTGAAGCCCCGTTTGGCCAGCTCCTGCCTGAGCGAGGATGTTGCCGCGAATGTTCCCACACCTGCCTCATGAAAGCGGCGCATCATCCGCCAGGACCAATCTGCTGGAATGCGGGTTCGCGCCTCCAGATATTCCGGAAACCGAGTGTGGAAGGCGGTCGTAAAGGGCCAGTTGTTGCGGCGGCAGAGTGAGCGCATGGCCCAACCGAGGGGACCCTCTGTCGCGATATGGATGATCTCAGGCGCGAAGTTCTCGACAAGCTGTGCGAGCCGTCGCTTCGGGGCGATGGCCAGCCGGATTTCCGCGTAGCCAACCATGGGCACGCTTCTGAAGCGGTCTGGCCCGATCACTTCGACCGTATCGCCCATGGCGGTGAGCAGCTCAGCAACAGTTGAAAGGGTGCGCACCACACCATTCACTTGCGGAAACCAGGCATCGGTGACGATCAGAATACGCATGGGTTCACCGGACACTATGCAAGACTTCCGCCAGCAAATCCGGTGCGGGCAGCGGCTTTGGTACCGAAACCGCCTGACGGCTTGACCAGTCGAGCAATTCAAAGCGCCCATCCTGGTGCTCTACCAGGGCCGTGCAGCTTTCCACCCAATCACCATCATTCATGTAGAGAATACCTTGGATCATGCGCATTTCGGCGTGATGGATATGGCCGCAGATCACGCCATCCATGCCGCGCGATTGCGCTTCATGTGCGAGGGCGGTTTCGAAACGATCAATCGCCTTGACCGCTTCCTTCACCTGCCGCTTCAGCCATTGGGATAGCGACCAATAGGGATAGCCAAGTCGGCGACGCAGGAAATTGAACCAGCGATTGACCGCTAGGGCGGCATCATACGCCCAATCGCCCAGATGAGCGAGAAACTTGGCATAACGAATGACCCCATCAAACTCATCACCGTGAATGACGAGAAAGCGACGACCATCCGCAGCAATATGTTCTGCTTCACGTGCAAGTCGCACGCCCGCTACTTCTAGCCCAAGCCAATCCCGAAAGATTTCGTCATGATTACCTGGGACATAGATCACCTCAGTCCCATGGCGGGCCATCCGCAGGATCAGGCGAATGACTTCATCATGGTGGGTATCCCAATACCAGGAACGCCGTAGGCGCCATCCGTCAATAATGTCACCTACAAGGTAAAGCTTCTCGCACTGGACGTTGCGTAGGAAATCTACCAGGGAGTCACTTCGGCAGCTCCGTAAGCCAAGGTGGATATCCGAGATGAAAATGGTACGATAGCATCTTGGCATTGAAGCGAGGGTCATGATCTGCGCTCCTGATAAGGAGGCAGGCGCCGATGCGAATCGGCACATCCCTTCCTTGTTACGGTCAAATCTGCGCTACCTGACGCAGGACTATTGGGGCATGAATCTTCCATGACAAATGTTGCGGCTTGGATATTTTAACAAAAATTTCGCTAGATCATCATGAACTGTCAATTTTCGTTTGGTTCAATTTGAGGCTATGTCCAAGAACCTAGTCGTTATTTTCAATCCTTCAGCCGGTGCGCGTCGGCGTGCCAGGCTTCATGCCGCGCTTGATCTGTTATACGGGCTTGGTGTTCAATTTCAGCTCCTGGAAACCAGTGCGCGCGGTGATGCTGAAAAATTTGCTCGGATGTCCGCAGCGGAGAATGGCATTGTCGTCGCTGCAGGCGGAGATGGCACCATCGCAGAGGTGGCGGCTGGCCTTGCGGGAACCAGCGCGATGCTTGGCATCTTGCCGCTTGGGACTGCAAATGTCTTCGCTTTGGAAATGGCGGTGCCGCTTAATCCTCGGGAAGCCGCGCGTGTGCTTCTCATGGGTCGCAGTACCCACGTCTATCCGGGTGTTTTGAAGCGAGGCAGCCTGAAGGACCGACTCTTTATCCAAATGGTTGGCGTTGGGTTGGATTCGGTTGTGGTTCATCATTTGCCACTCGGCCTTAAGCAGATTTTTGGAAAGGGCGCCTATGTACTTCAAACCTTACGAGACCTGACCCGCTATCCCTTCGGCTCCTTCAAAGTACATATTGATGGAAATGAATTGGAAGCGTCAGGATTAGTTGTAACTAAGGGCCGTTACTACGCGGGGCGCTATCAAATTGCACCGGAAGCAGATCCACGCGAGGCGCAGTTTCACGTCGTTTCACTACAGCAGAGCCACTTTATGGACGCCTTAAAGCATGCCGCCGCGCTTGGCCTTGGCCGACTTCCCTACCTTTCGAGCATCTCTCTGACACGTGGTTATGACATTCAGGTTTTCGGGGCCGACCTGCCAGTGCAGGCAGATGGTGATGACGCAGGTTCCCTGCCCATCCATATAGTACCATTTACCCAACCACTCAGGGTCGTGGTACCGTAGGTCCTCAATTCTTGGGGCGGTAGTGCCAAACACTAGCGGGCGGAAAATTCAGTGGTGTCCAAGCAAGTCGCTGCGCCTCAAGACCAAGGGAGCGATATGGTAGGGGCGAAGTGACACAATAAGTATACAGAAGGAAGCCACGCCCCGGGGCGACTGCCTCAACCTGTTGGATGAACTGCCGCTGCTTGGCTTCACTGAGCAGAACGAGTGGAATGCCACAGATGACAGTACCTATCTCCGAAGCGGTATTTTTCAACAACTGGATGGGCAAATTGAAAGCGTCCGCCTGAAGCACTGATGTTCCGGGGAAATTTACCCGCAAATGCTCGGCCATTTCCGGCACGATCTCTACCACTGCGATACGCCCCGGAGAGATACCTGAATTGATCAGGCTCTTGGTAATTGCACCTGTACCGGCACCCAGCTCAAGAATTACAGAGTTTGACCGCTTGTCTATCTGCTTGGCGATAAGCTCCCCAAGTTTTGGCGAAGACGGGATGATTGAACCCATTTGAAGCGGATTAGACAGCCAGCGACGAAAGAACAGCGCGGCGTCATTAAGAGGCTGCTTACCTTCGGTGGTGGCTAGCTGCACTTCAGACATGGCGAACTCCATAGACTACGCAATTTCAGGGAATTGACCTAAGGTCACAGACCAGAAGCGACGAGTAATTTTGATAGGCTATCGCGTGAAAGTATGACATCCCGATGAAGAATTGAGGTACTTTAATTGAAATGTGAGTTTAAAACTACGAGACTTCCCCGACAGTGAAGGCATTTGAAGCAGGCCCCAGGCGGCTTTGGGGCTTGCAGTGTCTGTCTGGCTGGTCACCTCCGTGTTGATGGGTTTCGGCATGCCTTGATGAATGCGCAGATGGGCGTTTGCGATGGCGTGGATGTGCCCGGGCCGAGGCCAAGCATTCTCCACCGCGAACGGCGCCTGCATTTATCGGAAGGCAGGCCAAAGGAATATGATGACCGCATCACGCGCCACCGGCTGCGCCAGGCTTTCGGCCGGCTGATCCGCCGCATGGGGTTGGCCGATGCGGCGCGGAAAGTACGGGAGTTTTTGGGTAGGAGTATTTTCAAGCCAAGCGAGCATCA
Organism: Asaia bogorensis; assembly: GCA_945886995.1. Classification (GTDB taxonomy): domain Bacteria; phylum Pseudomonadota; class Alphaproteobacteria; order Acetobacterales; family Acetobacteraceae; genus Neoroseomonas; species Neoroseomonas bogorensis_A. The sequence continues at coordinate 1,875 of CAMCZJ010000136.1, read as the reverse complement.
CTTGGCTGCTCGGAAAAAATGACCAAACTAGTCCTGCTCAATCTCCGGCATGCGGTAGCGATCCGCCGGATCATTCCAGCCCTTGAAATTCGGCGCGCGTTTTTCTGCGAAGGCAGCGCGGCTTTCCAGAAGATCGCTCTTGTCGCCATGCTCGTGCAGCTTGGCAGCCAGGGCTTGTTGCGCGGGCGTTGGTGTGGGGCGCATCCGGCGCATCATGTGGATGGTATTGACCCGCGCGGCGGGCGGCAGGGTCAGCATATGGCGCGCCATTTCAAGCGCCGTTTCCATCAGCACTTCGGGTTCCACCAGACGATTGACGAAGCCAAGCTGATAGAAGCGTTCCGCCGTAAAGCGAAAGCCAAGTGCCATTTCCATCGCGATTGGATAGGCAAGGTTCGCGAGATGCCCATGATTATAGCCACCCAGCAGCCAGCGCTTGGCCTCGGACACTTCGAAAACTGCCGTATTGGCCGCCACGCGCAAATCGGTGCGCTCCACCAGCATGAAGCCGCCGCCCATGGCAAAGCCATTCACTGCGGCGATGACGGGCTTTTCCAAGGTGCCGGCATTGAAGGGGTCTTCCATGTCAATGCGGCGCCCGCCGGGGCTTTTGTCGGCGAGTGATTCCTTCATATCCTCACCGGCGCAAAAGCCACGCCCGGTGCCGGTCAGGATAGCGACTTCCAAGGTTTCATCAGTGCGAAACGCGGTCCAAATGCGCGCCAATTCCAGGCGCATTTCATGGTTCAGCGCATTCAGCCGTTCAGGCCGGTTCATGCGCACCACCAGAATTTGCCCATGGGCTTCGGTTTCAACAACGGCCATGATATTCCCCCTTGAATTTAGCGCATGATGGGCGGGGATAGCGCGGCTGACCAGGGGGGATTTCCCAAACCCCCGCTTCCTGTTCTAGCCTTGGCCCACAACCCAACTAGGCGGGAAACCCATGCGCAAGCTCACCATTGGCGATGTTACCATTACCAGCATCATCGAACGCGATGGCCCCTGGCGCGCGCCGGGGCAGATGTTCCCCAAGGCGCCAGCCGAACAGATCGAAGCAACGTTGAAGGAGCTTGAGCCCGAGACCTATGATGTTGCCTCCGGCAAGATGGTGATCACCTATCAAACCTATGTGGTGCGCACGCCGCGCCATACGATTTTGGTGGATACTTGCACCGGCGAAGATAAGGGCTATCCCGCGCCGATGGATTTCCCAAAACAGCCTTGGCTTGATGGCCTGAAGGCGGAGGGGCTTTCCTTTGACGATATTGATTACGTCATGTGCACCCATTTGCACATTGACCATTCCGGCTGGAATACCGTGCTGCGTGATGGCCGCTGGGTGCCCACCTTCCCGCGCGCCAAATATGTTTTCCACAAGCGCGAATATGCAGCGTGGGAGGCTTCAACCAAGGCCGGCGAAACCCGTCCGGGCGGCGGCGGTTCGGTTTTCACCATGAATTGCGAACCTGTTGTGGCGGCGGGGCAGGCGCTGCTGGTGGATGATGATTTCAGCCTGGATGATTGCATCACCATCGAACCAACACCTGGTCACACGCCCTGCCATTGCTGCGTGCATATCAAAAGCCGCGGCCAGCATGCTGTGATCACGGGTGATCTGATGCATCACGCGCTGCAGATCCACCGCCCTTCCTGGTCCACCATGTTCTGCTGGGACCCGAATGAGGCCGCCGATAGCCGCACGCGCTTTCTTGCCAATGTTGCCGATACGGATACCAAGCTGCTGCCGATCCATTTCCCCAATCCTTCGGTAGGGCGCGTAGAATCCAATGGTGATCGTTTCCGTTGGCGATATGTGCGCTGAGCATTTTCAAGCCAAGTGGAACCACTTGGCGGCTCGGAAAATGCGATCAA
>CAMCZJ010000135.1 GCA_945886995.1 Asaia bogorensis | reverse complement strand
AAGGCATCGGTCAGGATATGGGTGCGGTCCACCTGAATTTTGGTGCCCTCAAGCCCAAGGTCCTCAACATTACCGATAATGCCAACGGCGCTGATCAGCCGATCCGCCTTGATCTCGGTTACCTTGCCGTCGGCCTCAACAATGGCGGCAACGGCATCGCCTTCCTTGCGGACGCCTTGCAGCTTGGCGCCCACCAGCACCTTCATGCCCTGCTTTTCGAAAGCCTTATGCACAAAGGCAGAAACCTCTGCGTCTTCGACCGGCAGAATGCGATCCATCGCTTCAATCAGCGTCACTTCGGACCCCATATTGCGATAGAAGGACGCGAATTCAGACCCGATGGCACCGGACCCAATCACAATCAGGCGCTTCGGCAAAGCAGGTGCTGTCATGGCTTCGCGGTAAGACCAAATCAGTTTCCCATCCGGTTCAATCCCCGGCAGCACACGCGCCCGCGCACCAGTCGCCAAAATGATGTGCTTGGCGACCAGCTCCGCCACCGGCTTGCCATCCTTGCTCACCACAAGCTTGCTAGCGCCCGCAAGCTTGGCGTGCCCATCAAACACCGTGACCTTGTTCTTGCGCAGCAAATGCTTCACGCCGCCCGAAAGCTGCCCCGCCACGTTGCGTGAACGCTTCACCACCTTGGCGAAATCAAAGCGGATATTGTCAGCCGCGAAGCCATAAGCATCCAGGCTATGCAGCAAATGATTGATCTCAGAAGCACGCAGCAGCGCCTTGGTTGGGATGCAGCCCCAATTCAGGCAAATGCCGCCGAGGTTTTCACGCTCCACCAGCGCGACCTTCATCTTTAATTGGCTGGCACGAATGGCCGCGACATAGCCGCCAGGCCCGCCGCCCACCACCACCAGATCAAATGCCTCAGCCATGTCTCAGGCTCCTTCGCAGCTTTAGCATTACTGAAACAATAGCTTATCGAGTTGGCACTGATCGCCAATTATTTCCTGGCCCGTTTGAAAGGCCGCCACCTGGCCCGGTTGAGAGCCCACCCCCGGGGCCTGTTGAGCGGCCGCCACCTGGGCCAGTGGATAGCCCGCCGCCGGGCCCAGTCGATAGGCCACCACCAGGGCCAGTTGAGAGACCACCACCAGGGCCTGTTGAGAGCCCGCCACCCGGCCCGGTTGAGAGCCCGCCACCGGGGCCAGTTGATCGGCCACCGCCAGGACCGGTTGAGAGCCCGCCACCAGGGCCGGTCGAACAAGGCCCGCCCGGGCCTGTATATCCGACACAAGCTGCAAACACTTCGGATGTGGCGAGTGTAAGGCCAAGGACAATTGCAACGGTTCGAATGAATTTAGTCATCTCAAATCCTTCGAAGTTTTTGGTTTGACAGATGCTACATCCGCCACCGAACCTCATTATCGTCGAAGATGATAAAGATGCCTAGTGGATCAATGGCAGGCGACCGGGCTTATTACCTTCATACAAGGTCCTGAGCCGATGTTGCTGCCAAAATTTTTTAAAATGTCGTGTACCGAGGCCCTTGCATAGAGCCGCCCTCTATTCGGCTAGGCGATCGAGCGCCGCGCCGTCAACACGTTGCATGGTCCATTGATCAAGCCCGCGCGCACCCATGGCGCGATAGGCGGCAATGGCGGGTTCATTCCAATCCAGCACATTCCATTCGAGCCTTGCGCCGCCTTCATCTTTCACCTGCCGTGCCAGGCGCCGGAAGATGGCGCGGGCAATACCAAGGCCGCGATAGGCGGGCTCCACAAAAACATCTTCTACCCATATGCCGTGGCGCGCGGTGAAGGTGGAAAAGGTGCGATGCCAGACGCAAAGCCCAACCGCCTTGCGATCTACTTCCGCGATGATGGCGGCGGCGCGCGGCGTCGGTCCAAAAAGTGCCGCGGCGAAATCAGCCTCGGTTCCCTTGGCCTCATGCAGCAGCTTTTCGTATTCGGCCAAGGCGCGCACGAAATGCACCACCACCGGCACATCGGCGGGTGTCGCATCGCGCAGCGTGAAGTTGCCCGCCATCAGAGCATCAGGCTCAACGGATCCTCGATATTGCGCTTGAGCGCTTGCAGGAATTCCGCCGCCAAAGCGCCATCAATGACGCGATGATCCACGGAAAGTGTCAGCGTCATCACGGTTGCAATGGCAAGCGCGCCATTCTTCACCACCGGGCGCTGTTCGCCGGCGGAAACCGCAAGGATACCGGCCTGGGGCGGGTTGATGATGGCGGCGAAATCCTTCACGCCATACATCCCCATGTTGGAGATGGAAAAGCCACCACCCTGAAATTCCTCAGGCTTCAGCTTGCCGGATTTGGCACGCGCCGCCAGATCCTTCATTTCAGTGCTGATGGCAGCGAGGCCCTTGATATCGGCGTTCTTCACAATCGGCGTGATCAGCCCATCCGGGATGGATACCGCAACCGAGATATCAACATCATGCAATTGCAGGATGGCATCTTCGGTCCACATGGAATTCACATTGGGGAAGCGGCGTAGCGTGACCGCCGTTGCCTTGATCACCAGATCATTGACCGAAAGTTTGTAGGCGCCGGGACCATCCTTGGGGCTGCGCGCATTCAGATCAGCGCGGATTTTCAGCAGCGCATCAATTTCCACATCGGTGCTGACATAGAAATGCGGAATCGTCGCCTTGGATTCGGCAAGGCGCCGCGCAATCACTTTGCGTATGCTGCTATTCGGCACGGCGGTATGCGGCGCGGTGATCGCGACCGGCGCGGCAGGCCGCGGTGCCGCGATAGGCGCGGGCGCAGCAATAGGCGCAGCGGCCGCAACGGGGGCGGGGCCACGTGACAGCGCGGCATCCACATCCGCCTTCACAATGCGCCCATTCGGGCCGGAACCGGCGATTTGGCCGATATCCAAACCAGCCTGTGCGGCCATGCGCCGCGCGAGTGGGCTCGCGAAAACGCGATCACCAGAAGCAGCGGCGGGTGCCGGCGCAGCAGCGACGGGCGCGGCAGCAATCGGTGCAGCGGCAGCAGGTGCAGGTGCAGCAGCGGGCGCGGCTTTGGGCGCGGCGCCGGCAGCGGGCACGGCCTCACCCGCTTCCACCAGCACGGCGATCACATCATTTACCTTCACGCCTTGCGTGCCAGCCGGCACCAGGATGCGGCCCAGAATGCCCTCATCCACCGCTTCCACTTCCATCGTCGCCTTATCGGTTTCGATTTCCGCGATCACATCGCCGGCCTTGATCCGCTCGCCTTCCTGCTTCAGCCAGCGCGCCAGATTGCCTTCCGTCATGGTGGGCGAAAGCGCGGGCATCAGAATATTTGTGGCCATGATCTTTCCCCTTACCGACGATAGGTCACGGAACGCGCTGCTTCCACCACCTGTTCCAGGCGTGGCAGGGCGAGTTTTTCCAGATTGGCTGCATAAGGCATGGGCACATCCAGGCCAGTCACGCGGACCGGCGGCGCATCCAAATGATCAAAGGCGGTTTCCATGATCTGCATGGCAACCTCCGCGCCAATGCCGGCATAGGGCCAGCCTTCTTCCAGCGTCACCAGGCGATTGGTCTTGCGTACGGAAGCCGCGATCGTTTCCGTATCCAAGGGCCGGATGGAGCGCAGATTGATCACCTCGGCGCTGATCCCCTGCTCCGCGAGCTTTTCTGCCGCTTGCATCGCCATGCCAACCATGATGGAGAAAGCGACGATGGTAACATCGCTGCCTTCGCGTTCCACCTTGGCTTTGCCGATCTCCAGGATGAAATCATCCGCCGTTGGGCATTCGAAACTTTGCCCATAGAGAATTTCATTTTCCAGCACGATCACCGGATTGGGGTCGCGAATGGCGGCGCGCAACAGCCCCTTCGCATCAGCGGCAGACCATGGCGATACCACCTTCAGCCCCGGGCAATGCGCATACCAGGATGCATAGCATTGCGAATGCTGCGCCGCGACGCGGGAAGCCGCGCCATTCGGGCCACGGAAGACGATGGGGCAGCCCAATTGCCCGCCCGACATATACAGCGTCTTGGCGGCAGAATTGATGATCTGGTCAATCGCCTGCATGGAAAAGTTGAACGTCATGAACTCCACAATGGGCTTCAAGCCAGTAAAGGCCGCGCCCACCGCCATGCCGGTAAAGCCATGTTCAGTGATCGGCATATCCATCACGCGCCGCGCGCCGAATTCTTCCAGCAAACCTTGGCTGATCTTATAGGCGCCCTGATATTGGGCCACTTCTTCGCCAATCAGGAACACATCCGCATCGGCGCGCATCTCAGCCGCCATGGCATCGCGCAAAGCTTCGCGCACCGTGATGGTCTTGGTCGGGCCCCAATCCTTCTCGGGCGTGGCGGCACGAGGCGCGGCCGGCACAGATGCCGGGGTAGGGGCGACGGGTACGGCGGCTGCCACTGGCGCAGGCGCGGCCTTCGCGCTGCCGGCGCCGCCATCCAATTCAGCAATCGCCGTATTCACTGCGACATTCTCCGTCCCTTCCGGCACGAGGATAGAGGTCAGCACACCTTCATCCACCGCTTCCACTTCCATGGTCGCCTTATCTGTCTCGATCTCGGCAATCACCTCACCGGATTTTACCTTGTCGCCGGCCTTTTTCAGCCAGCGGGCCAGCTTGCCTTCCGTCATGGTGGGGGAAAGCGCGGGCATCAGGATCACAGCACCCATCTCAGTTAGCCTCCACCAAGATATCGGTCATCAATTCGGATTCGGGCGGTTCCGGGCTTTCCTGCGCGAAATCGGCGCTGTCCTGGACAATCGCCTTCACCTCATCATCAATTACCTTCAGATCGGCTTCCGTGACGCCCAAATCATCCAACAGCGTCTTGCGCGCGGTTTCAATGCAATCCGATGTTTCGCGCATTTTCTGCACTTCTTCGCGCGTGCGATACTTCGCGGGGTCGGACATGGAATGGCCGCGATAGCGATAGGTCTTCATCTCAAGCAGATACGGCCCCTTGCCGGCGCGGCAATGCGCGACGGCGCGTTCACCCGCTTCGCGCACGGCGGCCACATCCATGCCGTTCACTTGCTCGCCCGGGATGCCCCAGGCCGCGCCATTCTGCGACAGGTCACGCGAAGCCGAGGCACGATCAACACTGGTGCCCATGCCGTATTTGTTGTTTTCGATGATGAAAATGCAGGGCAGCTTGAAAAGCGCAGCCAGGTTCAGGCTTTCAAACACCTGGCCCTGGTTGGAAGCACCTTCCCCAAAATAGGTGACCGCGACCCGCCCATCCTGCCGATACCAATTGGCGAAGGCGAGCCCATTGCCGAGCGAGACCTGCGCGCCGACAATCCCATGCCCGCCGTAGAAGCCCTTCTCCCGGCTGAACATATGCATGGACCCACCCTTGCCCTTGGAATAGCCGCCGATGCGCCCCGTGAGTTCCGCCATCACGCCGCGGGCTTCCATGCCGGTTGCCAGCATATGCCCGTGGTCGCGGTAGGAGGTGATCACCTGATCCCCTGGCTTCAGGCACATCTGCATGCCAACCACGACCGCTTCCTGCCCGATATAAAGGTGGCAAAAGCCGCCAATCAGCCCCATGCCGTAAAGCTGGCCGGCCTTTTCCTCAAAGCGGCGGATCAGCAGCATGTCGCGATAGGCGCGCAGCATTTCTTCACGCGACAAAGATGGGGTCTTGGCTTTGCCGCGCCGTTTGCTGGCGGCTTCTGTGGCCTGGGGCATTGGGTAATCCTCCACAACTTAGCTTCCTGGCACAATTAGCGCCGGGTTTTTTTGAATTTCAAGCCTTGAAATGGTAAAAAACCGTGTTTTTGCAATGCAATACTGAAATTAACTGAAATGCGGTTAAGTGTTTGTTTCACCATGCTGAGGAGCGCGCGCGATCCTGCCGGGCGGGCGAAGCCAAGCGTCCTAAGGCTTGAAAAACAAGCAAAAGCGGCAGTGGTTCTGAGATCGGCCTGCCCGGGATCAATAAAGCCGGCGTTCCGGCCCATAGGGCACAATCACCTCATCCCGGCCAACCATGTTCAGCAGGGACCGGGCGCGTTCTTCAAGCTGGTCCCGGTCAAGCCTATCCCCACGCAGGCCGGCCACACGGCGCTCCATCGCATCGCGCTCGGTCTCCGACCTGTTCAGCTCAGCCCGCGCTGCAGCGATATCCGCCTGCCGCTTGTCGCGCGCCATCAGGCCGCGTTCGCCATGCACGGCATGCCACGCGAAATAGCCGGACACCGCCAGGAAAGCGGTTGGCACCAGTATCCCTTTCAGGACCCGCTTGAAGGTGGAAAGGAGCGCCATGGGCGCGGATACCCCGCAAGAAGCAACAAGCCCTAAAGAATCAATTCTTTAGCTGCTTGTCCAGAGGCAAATGCGGAGAGCCAGAGAATTCGTCGCAAATCGCGACGAAAAGCAAGATTTCTTGACATGCATCATATGGGTGGCACCACATGGCGAACAAGAAAGCCAACCAAGCCGCACGCCGGAACCATATGCAACGCGCAGAGCCCGAAATCAGCATCCTTATGGCCGCCTATGGCCTGCGCGCGGAAATTGCGGCGGCCGTCGGTTCGGTCTTTGCCCATGCTGAGGCTGCGGCGATTGAGGTGATTGTCGCTTCGGATGACGGGACGGATTACCGTGATTGCTTGCCGGCTGATCCCCGGCTGGTTTTCGCGCCCATCGGGCCCATTGCCTCAGGCGCCGCTGCCGCGCGCAACCGTGCCCTGGCGCTGGCGCGCGGTAACTTCGTTACCATGCTGGATGCTGATGATGGCTATGAAGGGCAAGCCGATGGCTTGGCCGCGGCGCTTGCCTTGGCGCGTTTGAAGGGTGCCGCAGTGATCCCAACCATCATCCGCACCCCGGATGGCATCGCGCTACGCCGGGTGCCATCAAATGGGGTGCAGAGCATCGGTTGGTGTGCATGGCGCGACATCTTTGCATCGCTTCACCTGCTGCAGCCGCGGGCTAAGGCGCGGCCCTTTCGCCCCTTCCGGCTGATTGATGATGTTTTGTGGGATTTACACGGGCTGGCTGAGGCTGGCGGCCGGGCGCCAGTTTGTGGCGCGCTTGCTTATCATTATCAGCTCCGCCCCGGCCAGCTTACCGAAACCTTGGCGGGGCGCTTTGATGCTGAATATGCCGAAGCCTTGGCGGGACTGCGCAACAATCCGGCCAGCTTTGGCGCCGCCACGCCGGAAGTCGCGCATATCCTGTGGCGCTGGCGCGCAATGAACCGCCATGCTGAGAGGGCAGCCAAGGGCAAGGCGCGGCGGCTTGGGCATTATCATCACCATGTCGCGACCTATCTGGCGCGGGGGCGGCTGCACCCGAGCGGTTGACTCATTTCATCGGCATCCACGCCATGCAGGGCTTGCCACTGCCGGCCCTGATGCTTGTCGCGTTTGTTTGGCTGGCCTTCAATGGCTTCGTTTTTGTTCAAGGCCTGCGCGGATTCGCGTTGTTTTAGTGCCCACGCTGCCAAGCTGGCCGAGCGGCGTGGTAGGTTTTTCGCTGCCATCACCCCTATTGAGTGGCCCGGCGAAATGGATCATGCGATAGCATCGGGAAAGCTTCGCCACGGGCAGCCATGCGTCTTCATCGAATTCTATTCTTCTGTCTGGTGTGCGCCATCATGGGCGGGCTGTTCTGGCTTGCCTGGTTGGTATTGGCGCCCGGCGGCTGGACTTTCCCGGAAATCCTGATTCTGGTCTGCATCGCGGGCACTTTGCCCTGGGCCGCGCTTTCGGCGGGCAATGCGCTGATCGGGCTTGGCATATTGCTGTTGGCGCGCAACCCCGTTGCTGCCGTGCTGCCCGCCCTTGCCGCCGCGTGCCCTGGCTTGCCGCAAGCCAGGACAGCCATTGCCATCTGCATCCGGCGCGAAGACATGGCGCTGGTGCTGCCGCCGCTCGCGCGCTTGCTTTCAGCCTTGGCGGAGGCCGGCGCGGCGGATCGCTTTTCGCTTTGGTTCCTGTCGGACACGCCCGAAGGCGCTGAAGCTGTAACCGAGGAAGCCGCCTGCCGCGCCTTCGCCGCCGCGCAACCCATCGCGACCCATTATCGGCGCCGTTCGCGAAACACCGGCTTCAAATCCGGCAATGTGATGGAGTTTCTGGACCATCACGCGGATGGGCATGACTTCATGCTGTGCCTGGATGCAGATTCAGAAATGACGGCGGCAGCGGTGCTGCGCCTGGTCGCCTGCATGGAAGCAGACCCGAAGCTTGCGATATTGCAGCAGCTTATCCACGGCAGACCGACCAAGGTAGGCTTTCCGCGCTTGTTTCAATTCGGCATGCGGCACGGCATGCGGGCCTGGGCCACGGGGCAATCCTGGTGGCAGGGTGA
>CAMCZJ010000134.1 GCA_945886995.1 Asaia bogorensis | reverse complement strand
AAAGGCCCTGGATTTGCGCATCAATCGGGTGGCGGAATTCCACGCTGAAGCGCACTTCGCCCGGCACGACATTGCGGCTGGCAGGCAGCACTTGCAGGAAGCCCACTGTGCCGCGGCCATCCTCGCCGCGCGCGCGCATCAGCGCATCCACGCGTTCAATAACGCGCGCTGCCGCCACCAGCGCATCGCGCCGCGCGGAAGGCGGCGTGGTGCCGGCGTGGCTGTCTTGCCCGATGATCACCGCATCATACCAAACCTGCGCATGAGCGCCGGTGACCACGCCAATCTGCTTGCCTTCGCGTTCCAGGATCGGGCCCTGTTCGATATGCAATTCGAAATAGGCATCAGCCGGGAAAGGGGCGGCCTTATGCGGGCCCTTATAGCCAATGGCATCCAGCGCATCGCCCACACTCACGCCATCCACATCGCGGAGCCCATAGGCTTTTTCCTGCGTGTAGATGCCGGCCCAAACGCCGCTACCCATCAGGGAATGGCCGAAGCGGCTGCCTTCCTCATCGGTCCAGTTCACCAGTTCGATTGGGGCTTCGGTGACGATATTCAGGTCATGGATGCTCCGCATCACCTCAAGCCCCGCAATCACGCCAAGCGCGCCGTCAAACTTGCCGCCCGTTGGCTGGCTGTCCAAATGGCTGCCGAGCAGCACGGGCAGGCGAGAGGGGTCGCGGCCTTCGCGGCGGGCGAACATATTGCCGATGGAATCGACGCGCATCGTCAGGCCAAGGGCTTCGCACCATCCGCGAAACCGATCCCGCCCGGCCTTGTCCACATCCGTCAACGTCAGGCGCTTCACACCACCCTTGGGCGTGGCGCCGATTTCGGCCATCGCCATCAGACTATCCCAAAGCCGCTTGCCATCAATGCGCTGATTTGTGCCGCTCATGTTCCGCTAATCCCTTGGCTTGCTTTCGCCCTGCCTTTGGCGCGCGCAGCGCCCCCTGTCCAGGGGTGAATTGGCACCTGGGGGCCAAAGGAAGCGCGGGGGCGCGGGCGTTGCATCTTCCTGGCCCCCATGTGCATCTTACAGGGCAATCCTAACCCATGCCTGCCCTCAGGAGAAACATCATGGCCCATGCGCTTGAACCCTCCGCCCCTGCCATTCTGCGAAACTCCGAATTGGATGCCGAGGCCGTGCGCGCAGCACGGGTTGATCTGGCGGCCTGTTTCCGGATGGCGGCACGGCTTGGCCTGCATGAGGGGATTTGCAACCATTTCTCCTTTGTGGTGCCCGGGCGCGATGATCTGTTCCTGGTGAACCCCTATGGCTGGGCCTTTTCTGAAATGACGGCATCGCGCCTGCTGGTCTGCGATTTCAAGGGCAATGTGGTGGCCGGCGAAGGCGTGCCGGAAGCGACCGCTTTCTACATCCATGCGCGCATGCACCTGAACAAGCCGCGCGCCAAGGCGGCCTTTCATACCCATATGCCGAACGCCACCGCCCTTGCCATGCTGGAAGGCCCGCCCTTGGTTTGGGCCGGGCAAAGCGCGCTGAAATTCTATGGCCGCACCCTGGTGGATGAGGATTACAACGGCCTTGCTTTGGATGAGAGTGAGGGTGATCGCATCGCCGCCTCCATCGGTGATGCCGATATCGTTTTCATGAAGAACCATGGCGTCATGGTGGTTGGTGCTTCGGTCGCCGAAGCCTGGGATGATCTTTACTATCTGGAACGCGCTGCGGAAGCGCAGCGCCTGGCGATGGGCACGGGGCGTAAGCTGAAGCCCGTACCGGCTGAAATCGCTGCCCGCACGTATGCGCAAATGCGCGAAGGGGATCGTGAAAGTGCAAAGCTGCATCTGGAAAGCATCAAGCGTATCCTGACGCGTGAAGAGCCGGATTTCATGCATTGAACCCTGCCGCCTACCAGCGCGGCTTGCTTCTGCTGGTGATAACGACCGTCGGCTGGGGCATGAATTGGCCGGCGATGAAAGTGCTGCTGGCCGAATTGCCGCCGCTGACCACGCGCGCCATTGGCGGCGGCCTTGGCTTCATTGTGCTGCTGGTGGTGGTGCTGGCGCAAAGGCAAAGCCTTGTCGTGCCGCGCGCCATTTGGGGCAGGCTTACGCTGATTTCGCTGTTGAACGTCACGGCCTGGATGGGGCTTGCGAGTTTTTCCCTGCTGTGGCTTTCGGCGTCTGAGGCAACCATCATTTGCTACACGATGCCGGTCTGGGCGGCGGTTTTCGCCTGGGGGGTCCTTGGGGAAAGGCCAAGCCTTGCGCGTGTATTGGCGCTGGTGCTGGCGCTATCGGGCCTGGTTTATCTGGTGCTGGGCAAGGGGCTTGATCTTGGCATCGCGAAGCTGCCCGGCGTTGCTTTGGGCTTAGGCTCGGCAGTGCTGTTTGCACTGGGCACAGTGCTGACTAAGCGCATGCCGCTTGGCCTGCCGCCATCAAGTTCCGTTGCCTGGCAGGTTGGCATTGGCGTGGCGCCACTGTTCATCGCGGCCATTATCTTCGATCCGCTCGATTTCAGCAGGGTTTCGGCGCTGGGTGTTGGGCTGCTGATTTATGGTGGCGTTTTCGCGCTTGGGCTTTGCTATCTTTCCTGGTTCGCCGCGCTTAAGTTGCTGCCGGCATCGCTTGCATCGCTTGGCACTGTCATCACGCCTGTAGTTGGCGTGGTGGGTGCTGCGCTTTTCCTGGGCGAGCCCTTCGGCCTCCGCGAAATTCTGGCGCTGGCCTTGGTATTGTCGGGCGTGATACTGGCGGTCAGGGGCTGAACGCGTCAGTTAGCGCGGCACGTTCAGCTTGCTCAAGATCGGGCGCCATTGCGTATCGGAAAGGCGCAGGAAATCAGCAAAATCCTCGGGCGAACCGCCGGCCAGGAACTGCCCTTCCGTGATTAGTCTTTCGCGAATTCTCTCATCCTTCAGCGCCTCATTCGCGGCGGCATTCACGCGCTGCACCACATCCTGCGGCGTGCGCGCGGGGGCGAGCAAACCAAACCAGCTCAAGACATCCAGGCCAGGGGCGAATTCCGCGATGGAAGGCACATCCGGCGTTGAAGCAATGCGCCGCCCGCTGGTCCAGGCGATCAATCTGCCGCGGCCATCACGATGCACGGGCTGGGCGGTGCCGCCCGACACAACAAGCACATCAAGATCACCCGCCATGAAGGCGGCAAGCTGTGCGGAATCTCCGCGATAGGTGACATCCTGCATGGTGATGCCCAGCCGTTCCATCACCATCAGCATCGCGACATTCGTCAGCGTCGTCGGACCATTGGTGCCATAGGTCATTTGCCCGGGCCGCGCCTTGGCCGCCGCAACCCAGGCCGGCACATCCACCGCGCCGCCACGCATTTGCGTGATGATGCCGAAAGGAAAGGTGGTGGCCAGCATCACCGGCGCGAAATCTTCAAGCTTGTAGGGAAGATTGGGCACAATCACCGGATTGATCGTCAGCGTGGTGCCGGCGGCCATGAGCAGCGTATGGCCATCTGGCCGCGCGCGGGCCACGAATTCAGCGCCGATAATGGTATTGGCGCCGGCACGGTTTTCGACCTGCACTGGCTGGCCGAGCAAGCTTGACATGCGTTCGGCCAATAGGCGGCTCACGATATCCGTGCTGCCGCCAGGCGCGAACGGAACAATGATGGTGATGGGGCGCGGCGCGGCGCCGCTTTGCGCGAATGCTGGGCTCGCCAGGCCAAGCCCGGCGAGGCCTGCCAGCAAGGGACGGCGTGCGATGTGATGGACCATGAACCAAATCCTCCCGAAGCTGCGCGGAATACGCGCGGCCGTGTTTTGTTATGAGGGCTTTTCGCCTTCTTGCCCGCAAGCGGTTAAGCTGGCACCGGTGAATTATCAAGCAAACGCAGGCTACCGGGCTTGGGCGCTGCCAGCAAGCGGAGCGTCGCCGCGGCAGCACGAAGCGAATGAAGGTCTCGGCAGATCAATATCAGCGCTTACTGGCGCTTCGCGCATTGCGAGACAAGCGGCAAACCGCCATGGTCCGGCGCATGAATGCTACCGTACCACCCGTGATCCGCCTGCTCCCTGGCCGAGACCGCCGCGTGAAATCCGGCCACCCTTGGGCCTTTTCCAATGAAATCGCCATGACGCCGGCGGCCAAGGCTTTGCCGCCCGGTAGTGTTGTGCGGCTGGAGGGTGATGATGGCGTCAAGCATGGCGTTTGGCATTTCAACCCCCATTCGCTGATTGGCGCGCGCAAGCTGGATCGCAATCCCGATGCCGCCTGCGACGCTGACTGGTTTAAGAAGCGCCTGCAGGAAGCGCTGACGCTGCGGGACAAGCTGTTCGACCGTCCGCATTACCGGCTGATCCATGCCGAAGCGGATGGCCTGCCAGGCCTCGTGATTGATCGCTACGGCGACGCGGTGACGATCCAGGCCAATAGTGCCGGCATGGAAGCCGCGACACCGCTGATCCTGGAAGCGCTGCAGGCGCTGATCGCGCCACGCATGGTGATTGCGCGCAATGACAGCGCCGTGCGCGCGCTGGAGGGCCTGCCCGAGGAAACCAAACTACTGCATGGCGAAGCCGGGATGATGTCCGTTGAGGAAAGCGGGCTTTCCTTCGCGGTTGATCCACTCGGCGGGCAAAAAACCGGCTGGTTCTTTGATCAGCGCGAACATCGCGCCCGCGTTGCGCGGTTGGCCAAGGGTGCCACGGTTCTGGACGCCTTCTGCCACACGGGCGGCTTTGGTATTTCCGCGGCCGTCGCGGGTGCGGCGCATGTCACGCTGTTGGACCGCAGCGAAGCGGCGCTGGCACTCGCCCTTGAAGCGGCGCGGCGCAATGGCGTTGCTGATCGTGTGGAAACGCAAAGGGCCGAGGCTTTGGAAGCGCTTGAACGCATGGTGGGCGCAGGCAAGCGTTTTGGCGTGGTGATCACGGACCCGCCCGCTTTCGCCAAGGCACGTAAGGATCAACCGGCAGCCCTGCGCGCCTATGGCAAGTTGGCGCGGCTGGGCGCGACTTTGGTGGAAAAGGGCGGGTTTTTCTTCATCGCGTCTTGCAGCCATCATGTCGCACTTGGTGAATTCGCCGATGCCGTCGCCTGGGGCGTGCAGCGTGCGGGGCGGGAAGCGCGCATTCTGCATATTGGCGGTGCGGGGCCGGACCATCCGCTGCATCCAATGTTGCCGGAAAGCGCTTACCTCAAGGGCATGTTGCTGCAATTGCGATGAAGCGCGCTGATCAGCTTTTTCGGGCCTATCGCGCTTCCTGCTATTTTGCGGGCGCGCATGCAGCGCGCATCGGTCAGCGCGCGCCATCTTTGGATGCGCTGCTGAGAGGCTGGCGCGTGCAGGAAGGTGTTTTCATCGCCGCCGGCAATCCCTTCAGCCGGCGCATGCCACCAGGCTGGAACGCGCAGCGCCACGCGGCCTTGCGGGAACGCTTGCGGGGTTTGCACTACGTTGAAGGTAAAGGCGGCGCCAAGCGCTGGTGGGAAGCCCATTGCTTCATCGGCATCAGCGCGGCGCGCGGCAAGCGGCTGGCGCGGTTGTTCCGACAGAACGCGATGGTGGCGCTGCGGCGCGGTGGCAAAGCGCGGCTGGAGTGTTTTCAAGCCAAGTGGAATCACTTGGCGACTCGGAAAATACGACCAGAGAAGGGTTTAGTGTGTTGCCCGTGAACGCCTGTGAACGGGAAACACACTAAAATGGATTTTCTGAGAACCGCCACTGCCTTTCTTGTTGCAGTGTTTATCTTGCGCGCTGCGCTGGGCGCGATGTTCCAGGCGCCCGGCGCTTCCGGCCCTGCTTTGGTAGAAGCCTTCGCGCTGGATTGGGCAGGCTTTGGCACGTTGGTTGGCCTGTTCTGGCTGCCGGGGCTTTTCCTCGCCTATCCGCTGGGCCT
This sequence comes from Asaia bogorensis, assembly GCA_945886995.1. Lineage (GTDB taxonomy): Bacteria > Pseudomonadota > Alphaproteobacteria > Acetobacterales > Acetobacteraceae > Neoroseomonas > Neoroseomonas bogorensis_A. The sequence continues at coordinate 2,488 of CAMCZJ010000134.1, read as the reverse complement.
GGTCGCGCAGCGTTTGGGCGATAGGCGCGGCGTGCTGCTTGGGATTTTGCTGCTGATCCTGGGTGCGGTTGTTTCCACCAGCGCGGATGACTTAGTCCGGCTAGTGGCGGGGCGGTTGCTGATGGGGCTCGGCACGCTGCTGGTGATCTTGCTGCTGACAAAAATGGTGCAGGACCGTTTCATTGGCCGAGACCTTTTCCCCGCCATGGCGGTCTATGTGCTGGGTTGGCCGCTTGGCATTGCCGCGGCGCAGGCCGTCCTGCCCGGCTTTGTGCCTGATCATGGCTGGCAATTTCCCTATCAGGTCGTAGCCTTTGCTGCCGGCATTGCCTTCATTGCGGTTACCCTCGCCCGCGGGCCGGAACCGCGCGCGCTGCCGGCAAGCACCAGCACGAGTAGCGCACTGACGCAGGCCGAGTTTCGCCGCATGTGCCTGGCCGGCGCGTGCTGGGCGCTGGTGAATGGCGCCTATATGGTGCTGGTGAGCTTCGCGCCGCCGATGCTGATGGCGCGCGGGCTTGGCCTGGCGGAGGCAAGCTTCGCAGTCTCCCTTATTTCCTGGTCCAATTTACTGGCCGTGCCGGCGGGCGCCTGGCTTGCGCGCCGCGCGGGGATGGTGGGACCGATGACGATCAGCGCAACACTACTTGCCATGCTGGCGGCGCTTGCCTTGCCGATAATGGATGTGGCCTGGGCGCCGGCTTTGGGGCTAATGCATGGCTTCTGCTACGCCCTGCCGATTACCGTGTTTTCAGCATTGGCGGCTGAGGCCGTGGCGCCGGAACGCCGCGCGCGGGGATTGGGCGTTTATTTCGTTTGGTTCTATGCGGGTTGCACCGGCTGCCCGGCCTTTGCTGGCTGGCTGAGGGATGTCTCGGGCAGCGCGACAGCGCCGGTTTTCTTTGCGGTGGCAGCGTTGGGCGTTGGGCTTGGGCTGTATGTTTGGTTCAGGCGGGATTTGGCGCGGGGCTGACCTCTATTTTGGCTGATGACGTTGTCTGTATCCGGTGCCAGCCGCAGCAAGGCTGATCTCCTCTGGTGTTAGCAGGGCCTGGAGTTCACAGGGGATGAATAGGACTGTGACGGAACGTCGCCCTCAGGTTCCTATCAGGTAACGCGCCCTGTGGACCGGCGGGCGCCGCCCGGCGCGCCGAAAGATCAACGCGGGGACACGGGGTCAGTCGTAAGCTGGCTTGCGATGAGGCAGAAATCCTCCGTACCTCAAATCGCCAGTTTGGTCCGATATGTACCGACGTTGGACACATCACTTAAAAGTTTCTTGCGGTAAGGGCCTGCGGTGTGCGCAAGAGTCATTGGACGAAAAAATTATGAACATTCGGTCGAGAGACACTTAGATCTGCCAGGGAGCCTATTGGATGAGAATGTTTGTGCGGCTCCACCATGGTGAGGAGTAAAACTCATGCAAGTTATTCGAACTGCGGCTGTCGTGCTCCTGATCACATTCACCGCTGCCTGCGAGCAGCGACAGGCAAGTCCGGTGAATCCGCCAGGAACTGCCGCCACACGCGCTTTGGACCGCGCGGCGGGCGGCAATGTCTCCGGGGCTTATCCGATGCAATCGGACGGTATGCCAGGTAATCCGCCGGGTACAGCAGCCGGGAGGGCCGTTGATCAGGCGGTCGGTGCAACAGGCTCGCGTTAGCGTGACCTTGAGCTTGGTATCAGATCATCGGTTCCGGAGGAGTCCAGCATGCGACCCCTGCTTAGCGTACCAATTCTTATGTCCGCTTCCCTGGAATTGGCCGGTTGTGTTGAGACGAATGACGAATTTCACCAGCGGCCTGCGCGCGACAAGGTCTGTAACGGCAACCGCCGAATGGTCAAAGGAGACAGCCATGCGAAGTGTCACTACCTTTACCTTAGCCTTACTTCTTACAGGCGCTGGAATACCTATGTCGGGACCCATGGCACAGGGCGCCTCTGTCGCGCAGGGCCAAGGTGTCGTGACTCATGTGAGGACCACAAGCGAACTAGCTGCCATCTGCGATCCCAATTGGGGCGGCGTACCGCGGCTTGAGGCGATCGCCTACTGTCAGGGCTTTCTCACCAGCTTTGGCCAGTATCACACGCTGCTTTATCCGCCAGGCGGTCCATCGCGGCCCTTATTCTGCGTCCCAGTCCCCGGGCCTTCCGTAGCAGAGTCAGGTTTGGCGTTCGCATCATGGGCGCGGGCGAATGTTCAGTACAGCAATGAACCAGCTCTCGATAGTCTCTTGCGTTGGGCAGAAGGAAGCTTTCCATGCACATCGCGTGCTCGGTCAAGCACATCGCGCAGCATACGGTGAAACAGGAGGCAACCATGCGTTTAACGAGAAGCGTTTTGATACTGCTAGGCAGTCTTGGCTTGGCGTCATGCGAAGGGATGACTCCCACCCAGCAAAGCATGGGTGTGGGTGCCCTTGGCGGGGCTGCTCTTGGCGGTGTTGTTGGGTCCTTTAGCGGTAATGCGGGGCTAGGCGCGCTACTT
>CAMCZJ010000133.1 GCA_945886995.1 Asaia bogorensis | reverse complement strand
GAAACCGTCACGCAGCGACTTTCCGAAATGGCACGGCTTTCCGAACAGATCAGGGCGCTGACGGCGCTGCGCGATGAATTGGAACGCCGCGCGACGCAGGAACAGCGTGGGCGAGAGCGGGCGGAAGCGGAATCGGGCGAACGCGCACGCTTGGCAGAAAGCGCTGCCGCGCAAGTCGCGTTGCTGACGCGCCAGACGGAAGCGCTGCGCGCGGAATTGGCCAGGCTGTCACGCGCGCTTGATCTGGCGGAAGCGGAAGGGCGGGATCGCAATGCGCAAATCACGTTGCTCGGCCAGCGCCTGAATGCGGCACTCGCGGCACGGGTTGAGGAATTGCAGCGCTACCGCAGTGATTTTTTCGGTCGGCTAAGGGATGCTCTCGGCGAAAGGCCGGAAGTGCGCATTGTAGGCGACCGCTTCATCTTTCAGGGTGAGGTGCTGTTTGCCCCCGCGAGTGCGGAATTATCCGAAGCCGGCCTTAGGCAAGTGCGCGCTTTGGCATCGGTACTGGCGGAGGTGACGCCGCTGATACCGCCCGATGTCGCTTGGGTTTTACGCGTGGATGGCCATGCGGATCGTAACCCTATCCGCAGCGCACGCTTTGCCAGCAATTGGGAATTGGCGGCGGCGCGGGCCATTGCGGTCGCCCAAATGCTGATTGCGGAGGGCCTGCCTGCCAATCGTGTTGCAGCCACCAGCTTTGGCGATGCGCAGCCGATTGATCCGGGTGATTCACCCCAGGCGCTGGCGCGCAATCGGCGCATTGAATTGCGCCTGACGGATCGGTAACGAACTGGCGCGCGCTGTCAGTAAAGATTGGCCTTCATCCGCGCCGGCGCCGCCAAGTCATAGGCCGCCGCATCAACCGCGCCCTTCTTATGGGCGGAGATCAACTGCCCCAGGCTTGGCGCCTCGGCCGGGCGCGCCTGCCCGCCCCATAAGGCTGATCGCATCAGCGATTTCGGGCATTGGACGAAAATTTCACCGATTTTGATGATCAGTACCGTGGCCGGTTCCTTGCCCTGTGCCACTGACTGCGCGCGCAATTCTGGATCGGTTGAAATCGTGGCAGTACCATGCAGGCGGAGCGTTTCATTCACGCCGGGGATGAGGAACAGCAGCGATACCCGATTGTCTTCCAGAATATCGCGCAGCCCATCAAGCCGGTTATTGCCCTTGCGATCAGGCAGCATGACGTGGTGGTCATCCAGCGCCTGGACAAAACCAGGCGCATCGCCACGCGGCGTGATGTGGTTCCCCCGCGAACCCTGCGTGCCCAGCAGCACGAAGGGGCAGGCGGCAATGAAGGCGCGCGTTGGCGCATCCAGCCTATCGGTGGATTTATTCGCGGCCGTTTCCAGCACCTGATCATAGAGGGCTTCGAGCGCGGCTACGGTCGTGATGCTATGCTGTTCCATGGGGGGCACGGTCGCAAGAACCGGCGCCGGGAGCAAGACATGGGCAGTAGCGCCCCTGGGCCGGGTACGCTTAAGCTGGCGCCCTCACCCTTGAAGGAGCCCCCGGCATGATCATTGACCTCCGCATCTATACCTGCCTGCCCAATAAGGTCGCTGACTTTGTCGCGCTTTATGAAAAGGAAGGCTGGGACATCCAGAAAAAGCACCTGGGTCGCTGCTATGGCTGGTTCACGACCATCGAGGGTGAGCTCAATACCATTGTCCATATGTGGGCCTATGATGATCAGGCGGATCGTGAACGCCGCCGCAGTGCCATGGCGGCGGATCCCGCCTGGGCGGCATACCTCAAGAAAGTCGCGGAAACGGGTGCGCTGGTGCAGATGCAGAATCGCATCGTCAAGCCGACCGCCTTCTTTGCAGCCTTCCAGGCCGCGCAGAAGGGCTGAAGCCGATGGCCGGGCCGGCAGTGCCGATCGAGGTTGATCCCGAAACCGGGATCTGGCGCACCGATGGGCTGCCGATGATCTATCTGCCGCGCCACTTCCTGGTGAATATCCAGAAAAGCGTGGAGGAAGCGATCGGCGCTGATCGCTTCCGCGGCATCATGTATGGCTCGGCTGATCTTTCCGCGCTGCAATGGTGCCGCGCGGAAGGCAAGACGCATGGGCTGACACCGGTTGAGACATTCCGCCACTACCTGAAGCGTCTATCGCAGCGCGGCTATGGATTGTTTGACATCACCGCCTTGGATGAGGCTGCCGGCACCGCCGCGGTCACGGTGCGCCATTCAGCCTATGCGCTGGCATATGGGCAGGTGGGCCGCCCGGTCTGCTACATGTTCGAAGGCAGTTTTGGCGGCGCCATGCGGTATGTGATGGAACAGGCAGGGCGGCCGGCTGAGCCCGCCTGCCAGGAGGTCGCCTGCGCCGCCCATGGTGCCAGCGAATGCCGCTTTGAATTACGCTGCGATCCGGTGTGACAGACCAAATGCTAGACTACCCGCGCCTCAAACGGCGGCTGTAAATCCGGGGTGTCGAATTCCACCACCCACAGATCAGGATCGCGCTGCACCTGCCGCGCGACATAGGAATCCGCGGTTTCCTGATCCACCGCGCCAGGGCCGGTCGCGCGCAGCCAGGCTGGCCGACCCTCGGCGTCACGGATTTGGGAAAGCACCTGAACGCCCCCCCGCCCGCGCAGCACGCATAGGATGCCGCCGCTATCGGGGTCCCCCTTGCGCAGCACGGCGGCGGCGCGTCCGGCCATATCGGAAAGCCGGATCGCCATGGAAACCCAAATGCCGGCCTTTATTTTCGCGTCCATGAACCTGCTTCTGCCACTTCTTGCCCCTTGCCGGAAGCCGCGCGGCGCGCCATTCAGGCGCCAGTAAAGAGGTACTCATCATGGCCGACCGGAAATTGACCGAAGCGCAACGCGCCTATGAAGCCAAACGCGCCGCCAAGGCAGGCATGAGCCTGGAAAAATGGCTGACGGAGAAGGAGAAGCGTGCCGCCGCCGAAGCCAAGGCCGCCGCAGCCGCCACCAAGCTGCCCGCTGAGGCGAAGAAGCCAGGCTTCCTCGGCCGCCTGCTCGAAAAGGCGCAAAAGCCGCTCTGAAAGGGCGCGTGGGGTTGGACAGCGCCGCGCCCAGCCCTAAGCTTCCAGCCGTAACGGTATCGAACGCACGCATGAGCAAGATCATCTGGCGCGCCGGGGATGGCAGCGCGGAACTGCACCCGGCCCTGATCCCCTTGGCGGCTTCGGCGCGCGTGGCGGAAACCCCCTGCGGTGCCGGCAGCATGGTCTGGCGCGTTTGGGGGGAGGGCGCGCCGCTGGTGCTGCTGCATGGCGGTTCCGGTTCCTGGCGGCATTGGGCGCGCAATATCGGCCCGCTTGGCGCAGGGCGCATGGTGATCACGCCCGATTTGCCCGGGCTTGGCGATAGCGCCATGCCGGAAGGTGTCTCCACACCCGAAGGGGTGGCGGAGATTCTGGCGCGCGGGTTGGATCGCATCCTGCCTGCGGGCCGCTGCTATGATCTGGCGGGGTTTTCCTTTGGCGCGCTCTGTTCCGGGCATCTGGCCGCTTTGGATCAGGACAGGGTCAGAAGCCTGACCATCATCGGCGCCGGTGCGCTGGGCTTTCAAAGAAGCCCAACGCAGTTGGTGAAGGTGCGCGCCTTGGCTGGTGAAGAACGGGTCGCTTCGCATCGGCATAACCTGGCTGAGTTGATGTTCGCCGATGCCAGCAAGATTGATGATGTGGCGCTGGCGATTCAGGAAGCCTCCACACGCGGTGCGCGCTTCAAAAGCCGCGGCTTTGCCAGCACGGAGTCGCTGAAACAGGCGCTGCTGCGCGGGCAGGGGCAGCTCAATGCAATTTATGGCGAATGGGATGCGATTGTGCGGCCCAATGTGCAGTGGCGGCTTGATCTGGTGCATGGGCTTCGCCCCGGTGCGCGCGCGCATGCCATTCCCGGCGCCGGGCATTGGGTGGCTTATGAGGCGGCCCAAGAATTCAACGCCACGCTGCTGCGTTTTTTGACAGAACAGTCATGAACCAAGGCGCTGCGGCACCTCGCCATGCGGTGCTGCGTGGCATGGCCTTCATTGCTGTCTCTGGCCTGTTGTTCACGCTGCTGAATACCATCATGCGGCAGCTTACCCATGAACTTGACCCCTTCCAGGTGCAATTCCTGCGCTACCTGATGGGGCTTGTGGTGATGCTACCCTTCATGCTGCGGAGCGGCTTGATGGCTTGGATGCCGCATAATCTGCGCGGGCAGATCTGGCGCGGCTTGGTGCATACGCTTGGCCTCATGCTTTGGTTCATTGCCTTACCGAATGTGGCGATGGCGGATATGACTGCCATGGGCTTCACTGGGCCGATATTCATCATGGCGGGGGCAGTCTTGTTCTTGGGTGAGCCGATGATTCGCGCGCGCTGGATTGCCGCCGGCATTGGGTTCCTTGGCGTGCTGATTGTGGTGGCACCCGGCCTGCGCGGTGATGGCGGCTATTGGAATCTGGTGATGCTGGCAAGCACGCCCTTATTCGCGGCATCTTTCCTGATCACCAAGGCACTCACGCGCCATGACAAGCCCGAAGTGATTGTGGCCTGGCAATCCATCATGGTGGCGCTGTTTACGCTGCCCTTTGCGCTGGCCGTTTGGATTTGGCCGACCACCGAGCAATGGGGCTGGTTTGTGCTGACGGGGATTCTGGGCAGTGTTGGCCATTGGTTCCTGACGGAAGCCTTCCGCATTGCCGATATGTCGGCGATCCAGCCGGTGAAATTTCTTGATTTGGTCTGGGCAAGCCTGATGGGTTGGCTGGTGTTCAGCGAAGAACCGGCGCTGACAACCTATGCCGGCGCTTTGGTGATTTTTCTGGCAACCACCTGGATTGCGCGGCGGGAAGCGCGGCGCAGAAGCTGATCAACCCAACAGCAAATCCCGCGCGGCATTAATGCGCGCGGCCAACCAGGCGCTACCACCCTGATCAGGATGCGCCGTTTTCATCAGACGCCGATGCGCGGCGCGGATCGCGTCCTCATCTGCGCCTTCAGCTAGGCCGAGGATTTCCAAAGCCTCTTCGCGCGTCATCGCATTGCTACGCGGTTCGGCGGTGGGTTCCGCGCGCCAATCGGGATGGGCGCGATCAAGCCAGGCTTCCAGAAGTGCGACCGAATCAGCATCCGCCACCTGGCATTCCCGCAGCAGCGATAGCAATTCAGCGAGCGTCAGTGTCGCCAAATCACGCCCGGTGAATTGCCCTGCCTTCACGCTGCCGGTCATGCGCCCGCTATCATGGTGCAGCGTCATGGAAAGAAAGGCGGTTTCGACGCTATTCGCCGCCCCCGTTTGCGGTGCCGGCCCGCCAAAGCGCTTATTGGTGCGCCAGCGTTGCGCCCATTGCAGCAGCAGCGGCAGGAAGAAGGCGAGTGAGAATAAGGCCTGTTGTCCCCGCGCCGTGAGGAGCCCAAGCAGTAAAATCACCGCGCCAATAGCGCCCAGCATTACCGCGCCGAATTGCTTCACACGCGCGACCGGCGCATTCGCGAAGCCGCGCAGCAGCAGGTACATCAGAAACAGTGCAATGGCGCCAAGCGCAAGCCAGGTCATGCGCCGGCTTTCGGCTTTGGCAGCAAGCCCGCCACTTGCCGCGCTGCCGAACCCGGCAATCGCGCCAGCGCGCCTTGCCCGCCCGCCGCATAAACCGCAATGGCGCGCAGCAGATCGCGCAATTGCCCGATGGCCGCCGAATCAAAGGGCAAATAGGCGCCGCCGGAAAGCCGCGCGATTTGCCGAAACACTGCCCCCGCAACGGAATCAGCGCCTTCGTGGAAAATGAAGGCCGCCGTGCCGCGCAGGCCAAGCTCCCCTGCCGTGTGGCAAAGCGCATCGGCATCTTCTTCCATCGCATCACCGATGAAGATCAGCGCCCTGATCCGCTCACGTTTCGTTTCTGCCAGCGCATGATCCAGCACGGCCTGGATTTGTGTCTTGCCGCCCAGGCAGGAAACACCGGAAAGCCGCCGCGCGAGGTCATCAGCATCCTGCAGAAAGGGCGTCGCGCGGAATTCGCCAAAGCCGCGATAATACGCAAGCGATAGCGCGAGCCCACCAATGCCCTGCGCCGCTTGCAGCATTTCCGCCGTCAGCCCGGCGGCGTGATCCCAGGTACGCTCCCGCGATGCGGTGGCATCAATGGCGAAGACCAGCCGCGCAATGGTGTTGGGTGCAGGCCGCAGCGCCGGCACGCGCGCCGCCTGTTCCAGAAAGGCGGCCACGGCAGCAGAAGGGGCGAGCGGGGCTGGGGGTTTGCTCATGTGTCCGATGTGGGGGCGCAGCGCGTAAGATGGAAGCGGGGAAGGTCGGCGCCAAGTCCCGGCTGGGTCCAGGGTAACACTGTTACCCCGGTGGGGGCTCCGGGGGCAAAGCCCCCGGTCTTCCCTCACCCCTTCCCATTCGCCTCAGCCACCGCCAGCGCGGTTAGATTCAGAATGCCGCGCGCGGTTACACTTGGCACCAGCACATGCACGGGTTTTTTCATGCCGAGCAGGAGGGGGCCCAATTGCAGGCCGTCGGTTGCGGCTTTGGCCAGGTTGAAGGCGATATTGGCGGCATCAATCCCGGGCATGACCAGCAGATTGGCCGCGCCTGTCAGCTTGCCATCCGGCACGGCGCGGTCGCGAATGGCCGGCACCAGCGCGGCATCGGCATGCATTTCGCCATCCACTTCCAAGGCCGGATCACGCGCCTGGATCAGCGCGAGCGCTTCACGCATCCGCCGCGCGGAAGGCGCATGGGATGCCCCGAAGGAAGAATGGGAAAGCAGCGCCACTTTCGGCTGCAAGCCAAAGCCACGCACCTGTTCCGCGGCGAGCAAGGTCATTTCCGCGATCTGCGCGGCAGAAGGTTCCACGCAAAGATGCGTATCCACCACAAACATATGTTCGCCATTGCGGGTAATTAGGCCGGAGACCGCATAAACCCGCCCGACATCATCGCGCTTGCCGATAATGTCCAGCACGTGGTGCCACTGGTCCATCCAATCCTGCGTACCGCCGCAAAGCGCGGCATCCACGAGGCCCGCTTCCAGCAACAGGGAAGCCGCAACGGCAGGATGGGTGGCAACACGCCGCGCCGCGGCATCCGGCGGCACACCGCGGCGTGAGACCTTGCGGCGATATAGCTCCACCAAGGGGTCGAAGATTTCAACATCGCGCGCGGGGTCCAGCACCTTCACGCTTTCGCCAACTGACATGCGCAGCCCCAAAGCTTCGCAGCGCGCGGCGATGACATCGGCGCGGCCGATCAGGAAGGGTTCGGCAATGCCTTCATCCAATACGCTTTGTACGGCGCGGAGCGTGCGTTCATCCTCACCTTCCGCATAGGCGATGCGGCGCGGGCGTTTGCGCGCAGCTTCGAACACCGGGCGCATCAAATTGCCGGAACGGAAGACATTGCGTTCCAGCCTGCTGCGATAGGCGGCGAAATCCGTGATGGGGCGCGTGGCAACACCGCTTGCCATGGCGGCGCGCGCCACGGCGGGCGCCACTTCCAGAATCAAGCGCGGATCAAAGGGTTTCGGGATGATGTAATCGGCCCCGAAAATCGGCGCCTGCCCGCCATAGGCCGCGGCCACTACCTCAGAAGCTTCGACGCGCGCGAGTGCGGCAATGGCATCCGCCGCCGCGACTTTCATATCCTCGTTTATGGTTGTCGCACCCACATCCAGCGCACCACGGAAGATGAAGGGAAAGCACAGGACATTATTGACCTGGTTCGGATAATCCGTCCGCCCCGTCGCCACAATCGCATCCGGGCGCGCGGCGCGTACCGCTTCGGGCAGGATTTCGGGTTCGGGGTTGGCCAGCGCCAGCACCAAGGGGTTCGGCGCCAGCAGCTTCAGCCATTCTGGCTTCAGGACTCTCGGCGCGGAAAGACCCAGGAAAATATCAGCGCCGGGCAGCGCATCCTGCAAGGTGCGCGCATTCGTCTCAATCGCCCATTTGGCCTTATAGGGGTCAAGATCATTGCGCCCGGTATGCACCACGCCGCCAATATCGCAGATGGTGACGTTTTCGCGCTTGAGGCCCATGGCCACCAGCAGATCAAGGCAGGCAAGCGCCGCCGCACCGCCGCCGGTATTGACCAGGCGCACATCTTCCAGCCGCTTGCCTTGCAGTAACAGCCCATTGCGCACGGCAGCCGCGACAATAATTGCCGTGCCGTGTTGATCATCATGAAAGACCGGGATGCGCATGCGTTCGCGCAAGCGGCGTTCCACCTCAAAGCATTCCGGAGCCTTGATGTCTTCCAGATTGATCGCGCCAAAGGAAGGCTCAAGTGCGGCGATCACCTCGATCAGCTTGTCGGGGTCTTTTTCGTCAATTTCGATGTCAATCGAATCAATGCCGGCGAATTTCTGAAACAGAACCGCCTTGCCTTCCATCACGGGTTTGGACGCAAGCGCCCCAATGGAACCAAGCCCCAGCACCGCCGTGCCATTGGTAATCACCGCCACCAGATTGCCGCGCGCGGT
>CAMCZJ010000132.1 GCA_945886995.1 Asaia bogorensis | reverse complement strand
ACGCCTTGGCACCTTCAAGGTGGAAGGCAATGTCGCGCTGTTTATGGCGCATATTTTCTGGTTCAAGGGCGTGCTGGCCCTGCTGAGGGAGCCCCGCGCATGATCGAAGCCATCACCGGGCGCTATATGCGCCTTGAACTCGAAGGCCGGGCGCATCGCTTGTATTTTGAAGAAGCCGGCCAGGGCATCCCACTTTTGCTGCTGCACACGGCGGGCAGCGATGGCCGGCAATGGCGCGGCTTGTTGAATGATGCGGAAGTGACATCACGCTTTCGCTGCGTGACGTTCGATATGCCCTGGCATGGCAAATCCAGCCCGCCCGAGGGGTGGGAGCGTGAGACCTATCAACTCACCACCGCGCGCTATACGGGCATGATCATGGCAGTGGCGCAGGCACTTGGCCTTGATCAGCCTGTGGTGATGGGGTGTTCGATTGGTGGGCGCATTGTGCTGGATCTCGCTGCCGAACATGCAAATGATTTGCGCGGCGTGATCGGCCTGCAATCGGCAGCGTTTCTTTCACCCTACTATGATACATCCTGGCTGCATCACCCGCATGTGCATGGCGGGGAGGTTTGCGGCGGCATCGTCTCCGGCCTTATTGGCCCGCATGCGCCAGAGGCTTCGCGTTGGGAAACGCTTTGGCATTACATGCAGGGCGGGCCAGGCGTGTTTCGGGGTGATCTCCATTTCTACAAGGGGGAAGGCGATCTGCGCCCAAAGCTGGCGCGCATTGATACCAAACGCTGCCCTGTGCATATGCTGACCGGCAATTATGATTATTCCTGCAAGCCCGAGGATACGGAGGCGACCGCCGCCGCCATTCCCGGTGCCAAGGTGCAAATCATGAAGGGCCTGGGGCACTTCCCGATGAGCGAGGATTACGCGGCGCTGCGGCCCTATCTTTTGCCCGTGCTGACGGAGTTCACGTGAAGCCGCGTGTCACGCCGCCAGCCGATCAATGCGATCACGCAGGCGATACCAGCCGCCGATGATAGGCAGGAACCAATTCGGGTTGCCATTGTAAAGCGCAACCGTCGGGAATTCCAAACCATCCAAGGCAAAGCGCTGATTGGCTGCGCCGGCGATTTTCAGCGCGGCATTATGGCCAAGCCAGGTTGCCATGGCGACACCAGAGCCCTGGCAACCAGCCGCGTAATGAATGCCATCCTGCACGCCGATATGCGGCAGGAAATCGAAAGTGAAGGCGACATTGCCGGTCCAGGCATGGGTGATCTTCACCTTACTGAGTTCCGGAAACACCGCCGTCATGAAGCTGTGCAAGCGCGGCGCCGCGGCTTCCGGCGCATTGGGGCCGAAGCGCGCGCGCCCACCCCATAGGATGCGATTGCCATAGGGCGCTGGGCGAAAATAATTCAGCACGCGCTTGGTATCACTGACCATGCGCCGGCCCGGAAAAAGCCGATCCATGGTCTCAGCGGGCAATTCCTCGGTCGCGATGATATAGGACGCGACGGGGATCATGCGCCGCGCGAGCCAGGGCATGGCGCTTTGGCCACCCGCGCCGCGCGAATAGCCATTGGTGGCGACCAGCACGGCATCGGCGCGTATTTCTCCGCGATTGGTCGCGATGAGGAAGCCTGATCCATCAGCCCGAATGCCGCCAACGCGGGTGTTATCCACCAGCCTGGCACCGGCGCGTTCCGCTGCTGCCGCAAGCCCGCGCGCATACTTGCCGGGATGAATGCTGCCCGTGGCGCCCGCCTTCATGCCGCCGCGATAATGATCTGACCCAAGCGCTTCATGCTGGCGCGATGGTGGCAGCATTTCCGTGGGCAGCCCAGTGACATCCGCGATGTAATCCGCCTGACGCGCCAGCGCATCATAATGCTTTGGCGTCCAGGCCGCGACAAATCGCCCGCAGCGCGTGTAATCGCATTCAATGCCCTCACGCGCGATGGTTTCTTCAATGAAGGGGAAAGACGCGGCGGCAGCCATGGCGATATTGCGCGCCTGTTCCGCGCCAAGCTTTTCCGCAAGCGCCGCGCGCGCCACCTTCAGGCCGCCAGAAACCATCCCCCCATTACGCGACGAAGCACCCCAGCCGATGCGCTCCGCATCCAGCACTGTCACTTGATGACCCAGCCGCGCCAGACTGAGCGCAGCGGAAAGCCCGGCATAGCCGCCGCCAATCACCGCAACCGGCGTATGATCCGGCAGGGCATTATCGCGGGTTGGCGGTTCCGCCGCTTCCCACCACCAGGGGCTGGTCTTGAAACCGGCGGCAAAAAGACTGTTGCTCATCGCTTTAGGCCGTTTTCGATTCTTGCAGGCCCAATTCGCGCGTCGTTTCCTCCCGCATAATGAATTTCTGCATCTTCCCGGTCACGGTCATGGGGAAGCCTTCTACGAATTTGATATGGCGCGGCACCTTATAATGCGCGATCTGCCCCGCGCAGAAGGCCCGCACATCATCCGCAGTCATGTGTTCATGCGCGCGCAACTTGATCCAGGCGCAGAGTTCTTCGCCGAAACGCTGATCAGGCACGCCGAAAACCTGCACGTCTTCGATCTTGGGATGGCGATAGAGGAATTCTTCAACCTCTCGCGGGTAGATATTCTCCCCGCCGCGAATCACCATATCCTTGATGCGGCCAACAATATTGCAGAAGCCTTCCTCATCAATCGTCGCCAGATCGCCGGTATGCATCCAGCGCGCAGCATCAATAGCTTGTGCGGTGCGTTCCGAATCTTCCCAATAGCCGAGCATGACGGCATAGCCGCGCGTGCAGAGCTCCCCAGGTGTGCCGCGCGGGACGATGCGGCCTTCACTGTCTATGATTTTGACTTCCAGATGCGGCTGCACGCGCCCCACGGTGGAAACGCGGCGATCCAGCGGATCATCCACGCTGGTCTGGAAGCTCACTGGGCTGGTTTCTGTCATGCCATAGGCGATAGTGATTTCGCGCAAGTTCATGGTGTCCACCGCGCGGCGCATCACTTCAATCGGGCAGGGCGCGCCGGCCATGATGCCGGTGCGCAAAGATGAGAGATCAAAGCTCGCGAATTGTGAGTGTTCCATCTGGGCGATGAACATGGTGGGCACGCCATGCAAGCCAGTGCAGCGTTCTTCGGCCACGGTTTGCAGCGTCAATAGCGGATCGAACCCCTCGCCCGGATAGACCATGGCCGTGCCATGCGTGGTGCAGGCCAAATTGCCCAGCACCATGCCGAAGCAATGATAAAGCGGCACGGGAATGCAAAGCTTATCCTGCGGCGTCAGCTTCATCGCTTCCCCAATGAAGAAGCCATTATTCAGGATGTTATGATGCGTGAGTGTCGCGCCCTTAGGCGCGCCCGTAGTGCCGGACGTGAATTGGATATTGATGGGATCATCAAACTGCAGCTTGCCGGCCAATTCGCGCAAGCGTTCGTGATGCGCTGCGGCGCCCATTTCCAGAATGCTGTCGAAGGGGATCATCCCCGGTGAGGGATGCGCGTTTATCTCAATCACCATCTCAAGCTTCGGCAGCTTCTCCGCCGTCAATCGGCCAGGCAGGGCGCGTGCCAATTCTGGCGCCAGCGTATTCACCATGCCGACATAGTCAGATGTCTTGAAGCGCGTCGCGATAATCAATGCACGGCAGCCCACCTTGTTCAGCGCATACTCCAATTCGGAAAGCCGATAGGCCGGGTTGATATTCACCAGCACCAGCCCAGCCTTGGCGGTGGCGAACTGCGTGATTACCCATTCGGCATTATTCGGCGACCAGATGCCCACCCTTTCGCCCGGTTGCAGCCCAAGCGCCAAAAGCCCTGCTGCAAAGGCATCCACCCTCGCGCCCAGTTCCGCATAGCTCCAGCGAACTCCCTGCTGGCGCACAATCAACCCCGGACGATCACCCCATTGGGCTACGGTCCTGTCGAAATTCAGGCCAATAGTCTCACCGATCAAGGCTTGGGTGCTTTGGCCGGTCACGTAGCTAAGGGCTGGGCTTGTCATTCGCGTTCTCCCTGGGCCTTCCTTGGGCATGGACCATTCTTGGCGAGGTAGCGCCCTGTTTGCAATATTCGCTTGGCCTTGACGCCGCCCGCGCCTATCCTTGGCTCAACAAAGTTTGGAAAACGTGACAGGTTGCGCATGGCCAGCATTCCTAACCGCCTTCCGGGGCTTGATTTCGATCTGGGTGAGACCGCGGATATGCTACGCGATCAAGTCGCGGCTTTTTCCGCCGCTGAGATCGCTCCGCGCGCTGCGGATATAGACAAGACCAATGATTTCCCAGCCGATCTCTGGCGCAAATTCGGCGATCTTGGCGTGCTCGGCATCACGGTTGAGGAAGACTATGGCGGCGCCGGCATGGGCTATCTGGAACATGTGGTGGCGATGGAGGAAATCTCCCGCGCATCAGCTTCAGTCGGCCTTTCCTATGGGGCGCATTCCAATCTTTGCGTCAATCAAATCTCCCGCAATGGCAAAGAGGATCAGAAGCGCCGCTATTTGCCCAAGTTGATTTCGGGCGAACATGTCGGCGCGTTGGCCATGAGCGAACCAGGCGCTGGTTCCGATGTGGTATCCATGCGGTTGCGCGCTGAAAAGCGCGGTGATCGGTATGTGCTGAATGGCACGAAAATGTGGATCACCAATGGCCCGGATGCGGATGTGCTGGTGATCTACGCGAAGACCGATCCTTCAGCCGGCCCCAAGGGTATCACCGCCTTTCTGGTGGAAAAGGACTTCCCTGGTTTTTCCTGCGCGCAAAAGCTGGATAAACTTGGCATGCGCGGGTCTAATACCGGCGAATTGGTGTTTCAGGATTGCGAAGTGCCGGCGGAAAACGTGCTCGGTGAAATCAATGGCGGCGTGCGCGTATTGATGAGCGGGCTTGATTATGAACGCGCCGTGCTCGCTGCCGGGCCACTTGGCATTATGCAAGCCTGCATGGATATCGTGCTGCCCTATGTGCATGAACGCAAGCAATTCGGCCAGGCGATTGGCGAATTCCAGATCATGCAAGCCAAGATCGCCGATATGTACACCACCATGAATGCGGCGAAATCCTACATCTACACAGTGGCCAAGGCCTGTGATCGCGGCCAGACAACGCGCAAGGATGCCGCCGGCGCCATCCTATACGCTGCCGAAAAAGCTACCTGGATGACGCTGGAAGCCATTCAATGTCTTGGGGGCAATGGCTATATCAATGATTACGCAACGGGCCGGCTGCTACGCGATGCCAAGCTTTATGAGATCGGCGCGGGTACGTCTGAAATCCGACGCATGCTGATTGGGCGGGAATTGTTCCGCGAAACCGCATGACCATTCTGCGCAGTACACTCGATACGGGCAGCGAGAGCTTTGCCACCAATGCCGCTGCCATGGCGGCGCTGGTGGCGGATTTGGAGAATACGATTGCTGCCGCCGAACAGGGTGGCGGCAAGGGTGCGCGGGACAAGCATTTGGCGCGGAATAAGCTGCTGCCGCGTGAACGTGTGCGTGCGCTGATTGATCCGGGTTCGCCTTTCCTTGAGCTTTCGCAGCTTGCGGCGCATGGTTTGTATGGCGGGGAAGTTCCCTGTGCCGGCATTATTTCCGGCATTGGGCGCGTATCAGGGCGCGAATGTGCGATCATCGCCAATGATGCCACCGTGAAGGGCGGCACCTATTTCCCGCTGACCGTGAAGAAGCATGTGCGCGCGCAGGAAATCGCCCGCGCCAATCGCTTGCCTTGCATTTATCTGGTGGATTCCGGCGGCGCCTTTCTGCCGCAGCAGGATGAGATTTTCCCGGACCGTGAGCATTTCGGTCGCATTTTCTTCAACCAGGCGAATATGTCGGCAGAAGGCATTCCGCAAATCGCCGTGGTGATGGGAAGCTGTACGGCGGGCGGCGCCTATGTGCCCGCCATGTCAGATGAGAGCATCATCGTGCGCCAGCAGGGCACGATCTTTCTGGGTGGCCCGCCTTTGGTGCGCGCCGCCACTGGTGAGGTTGTCACCGCCGAAGAATTGGGTGGCGCCGATGTGCATGCGCGCCAATCCGGCGTCGTGGATCACTACGCGCAGGATGATCGCCATGCGCTGGCTATTTGTCGGCGCATTGTGGCGGGGCTTGGGCCGCGTATTGCGCCACAATTGGCGCTGCGTGCACCGCGCGCGCCGCTTTATGACGAAGGTGAATTGCTGGGTGTTGTGCCTGCCGATATTCGCGCGCCCTATGATGTGCGGGAAGTGATCGCGCGCCTGGTTGACGGCAGTGAGTTCGATGAATTCAAGCGCCTTTACGGCACAACCTTGGTTTGCGGTTTCGCCCATATCCATGGCTATCCCATCGGCATCCTTGCCAATAACGGCATCCTATTCTCAGAATCCGCACTGAAGGGCGCGCATTTCATTGAACTCTGCTGCCAGCGCGGCATTCCGCTGCTGTTTCTCCAAAACATCTCGGGCTTCATGGTCGGGCGGAAATATGAAGCGGGCGGCATTGCGCGAGATGGTGCGAAGCTGGTGACGGCGGTGGCGACGGCGCGTGTGCCGAAATTCACCGTAGTGATTGGCGGCAGCTATGGCGCCGGCAATTACGGTATGTGCGGGCGCGCTTATGATCCGCGTTTTCTGTTCATGTGGCCCAATGCGCGAATCTCCGTGATGGGCGGTGAACAGGCAGCAAGCGTGCTGGCGCAACTCCGCCGCGACAATATGGACGCGCAAGGCAAGCAATGGCCGGCTGAGGAGGAAGAAGCCTTCAAAGCCCCGATCCGCGCCAAGTACGAGACGGAAGGCCACCCCTATCACGCCAGCGCGCGGCTTTGGGATGATGGCATCATCAACCCCGCTGATACGCGGCGCATCCTGGGGCTTTCGCTCGCCATCGCCTGCAACGCACCCATTGAACAGACACGCTTCGGCGTGTTCCGGATGTAGGGGGCGGTCATGTTCCAAAACCTACTGATCGCCAATCGCGGCGAGATCGCCTGCCGCATCATCCTCACAGCGCGCCGCATGGGGCTGCGTAGCATCGCGGTATTCTCAGACGCGGATGAAACGGCGCAGCATGTGCAGATGGCTGATGAAGCCATCCATATCGGCGCCGCGCCCGCGCGTGAGAGCTATTTGAACATTCCTGCCATCATCGCCGCCGCAAAGCGCGCCGGGGCAGACGCGATCCACCCAGGCTACGGCTTTCTTTCCGAGAACCCTGCCTTTGCTGAAGCCTGCGCGGCAGTTGGCATTATTTTTGTTGGCCCGAGTGCTGCCGCCATGCGCGCCATGGGTTCCAAGGGTTCCGCCAAAGCGCTGATGGAAAAGGCTAGCGTGCCGCTTTTACCTGGCTATCATGGTGCTGAGCAGGATTCGGATTTCCTCGCCGCTGAAGCACAGCGCATAGGCTTCCCGCTGGTGATCAAGGCGGTTGCTGGCGGTGGTGGGCGCGGCATGCGCGTGGTGCGCGCCGCAAGCGACTTCGCTGAAGCACTGCGCGCCGCGCGGCAGGAAGGCGCATCGGCCTTTGGTGATGATCGGGTGCTGATCGAACGCTATCTGGAACGCCCGCGCCATATTGAAGTGCAGGTTTTTGGCGATAGCCACGGCAATGCAGTGCATTTGTTTGAACGTGATTGCTCTGCCCAGCGCCGCCACCAGAAGGTGATTGAAGAAGCGCCCGCGCCTGGCATCAGTGCTGAAATGCGGGACGCCATGGGCGCCGCCGCAGTGGCCGCCGCCAAGGCCGTGCAGTATCAGGGCGCCGGCACGGTCGAATTCATCGCGCAGGATGGCGGCTTTTATTTTCTGGAAATGAATACACGCCTGCAGGTGGAGCATCCGGTGACGGAGGCCATCACTGGCTTCGATCTGGTGGAATGGCAGTTGCGTATTGCGGCTGGTGAAGCACTCCCGGTGCGTCAGGAAGATATCCGCGCCCAAGGCCATGCCATGGAGCTTCGCCTATACGCCGAAGACCCGGCACGTGATTTCGCGCCTTCCATTGGCGCGCTTCAGATCTTCCGGCTTTCTGACCAAGGCTTGCGCGTTGATTCCGGCTTTGTCGCGGGTGACCGCATCAGCATCCATTATGATGCAATGGTCGCGAAAATGATCGCCCATGCGCCCACCAGAACTGAGGCGATTGCGCGGCTGCGTGTAGGCCTCGTGCATTCAGATATTGTCGGTGTGGCACATAATCTGGATATGCTGGACCGTATTCTGGCGCATCCTGATTTCGCTGCAGGCGGCATTGATACCGGCTTCATCGGGCGCAACGCTGAAACACTACTGACACCTAAGCTGCAACCTTCTGCACAGGTACTGGCCCTTGCCGCGCTTGGCGTGCTCACCTTGGAAGCCGAGGCGGCGCGCGAACAGGCGGCGGGTAGCGCTGATCCGCATTCACCCTGGCATGCGACGGATCATTGGTGGATCAATACGCGGCCCTCACGCGTGTTTGACTTTCACCTTGACGATGAGGTGCATGCCATCACCCTGACGCCTGCGGCTGATGCTTGGCGCATCACGGCGGGCGATGCTGAAATCACCGCGCGGCACGCCAAGCTCGAAGATGGTCGCATT
>CAMCZJ010000131.1 GCA_945886995.1 Asaia bogorensis | reverse complement strand
AGCCCGCCGCTGCGCCGGCTGCCAAGCCCGCTGCGGCGCCCGCGCCCGCGCCCGCTGCGGCATCCGGCCATGCGCCGATGCCGGCGGCTGCCAAGATGATTGCGGAAACCGGCGCTTCTGCCGCCGCGCTTGGTGCAGGCACGGGCAAGGATGGGCGCATCACCAAGGGTGATGTGCTCGCCTATTTGGCCCAGCCTGCTGCCGCGCCGGCAGCTGCACCCGCCGCGCGGGCTTCGCGCCCACCGGAAGCGGGTGAGGAACGCGTGAAGATGACGCGCCTGCGCGCCACCATCGCGCGCCGCTTGAAGGAAGCGCAGAATACGGCCGCGATGCTGACCACCTTCAATGAGGTGGATATGTCAGCCGCCATGGCGCTGCGCTCAGAATATCGCGATGCCTTTGAAAAGCGGCATGGCGTGAAGCTTGGCTTCATGTCCTTCTTCGTGAAGGCGTGCATTGCCGCGCTGAAGGAATTCCCCGCCGTCAATGCCGAGATTGATGGCGATGAGATTGTCTATAAGAATTTCGTGCATATGGGCATTGCGGTCGGCGGGCCTTCGGGCTTGGTGGTGCCGGTGCTCCGCAATGCCGATACTTTGGGCTTTGCCGATATCGAAAAGCGCATTGGGGAATTCGGCAAGCGCGCGCGTGATGGTGCCTTGAAGCTGGATGAATTGGCGGGTGGTTCCTTCACCATCACCAATGGCGGTATTTACGGTTCGCTGATGTCCACGCCCATTCTGAACCCGCCGCAATCGGGTATTCTTGGCATGCACAAGTTTCAGGATCGCCCCATGGCGGTGGCTGGGAAGATCGAAATCCGCCCGATGATGTATATCGCGCTGTCTTATGACCACCGCATTGTGGATGGTAAGGAAGCCGTCAGCTTCCTGGTCCGCGTGAAGGAAAGCGTCGAAGACCCCCGGCGGTTGATGCTGGATATCTGATGGGATCCAAGGGGGGTCGCCCCTTGGCGGGTGGGTGCGGGAGGGCAGAGCCCTCCCGTTGTTCTTAGTTTTGAATTTTTAGTGCGCCCCTCAGCCATCAAGGGTTAGGCCAAGGCGGCGCACCATGGTCTTTTCGTATTCGACACGCTCGACAATGAAGCGGCGGTAGCTTTCCGTATCTTGATACACCAACGGCATATCGAATTGGCTGCGGATGCGCGTATTCTCTGTGCTGAACAGCGCTTCCTTCATCGCGTCATGCAGCACGCGCACAATGCCGGGGTCCATGCCTTTGGGGCCGCTCACGCCATAGGGGGAGGCGACGACCATGTCGTAGCCAAGCTCCTTCAAGGTGGGCACGGCGGGGAAGCGCGGGGCGCGTTCCGCGCTCCATACCGCCAGCGCCCGCATTTGGCCGGCTTCCACATTGGGCGCCCAGGTGGAGCTATCGCAGATCATATCCACTTGGCCGGACAGTACGGCGGTGACGCCTTCATTGGCGCCGCGGAAGGGCACATGGGTCAGGCTGATTTTTTCGATCTCCTGCAGGCTTTCCATGGCCAGATGGTTGGTGGTGCCGATCCCGCTGGTGGAATAAGTCAGCCTGCCGGGATTGGCGCGGGCGTAGGCCAGCAGGTCCTGCCAGGACTTCAGCTGGCTATCGGCCTTGACGGCGGTGCCGAACAGCCAGCCGGTCATGCCGATGATATGCGTGAAATCGCCAATCGGGTCCCAGCCGGGCGTGCGCATCATCCAGGGGCGGCGCAGCACGGAAAGATGCATCTGCGTCAGCGTATAGCCATCTGGCCGCGCCTGTTGCGCGACCGCCAGCACCCCTAGCGTGCCGCCAGCGCCAGGGCGGTTTTGCACCACCATGGGCTGGCCAAGCGCCTTGCCGACCAGTTCGGAGATGGACCGCAGCTGCGCATCGGCTGAACCGCCGGCGGGCCAAGGCACCACAAGCTGAATTGGCCGATCCGGGTAGCGCCCTTGCGCCAGGGCAAGCCCTGGGGCCGCGAGCGCCGCGCCGGTGGCGGCCAGCAGGCCGCGACGTGACATATTGGTGGTATTGGTCTTCATTTTTCCTCCCCAGGGCGCGTCTGTCGGCGCCGCTTTAGGCGGAAGGATAGGGGGGAAAGCGCGCAAAACCCAAGCCCTAATTCCATGGCTTGATCGGCCCGCGCGACCGGTCCAAACATGGCTTCGAAAAGCAATGGGTTGAGGACGCCTGACCATGAGTGAAGCCTTTGATGTGATCGTGATTGGCGCCGGCCCCGGCGGCTATGTTTGCGCCATTCGCGCCGCGCAGCTCGGCATGAAGGTCGCCTGCGTGGAAAAGCGTGAGACCTTGGGCGGCACCTGCCTCAATGTCGGCTGCATCCCATCCAAGGCGCTGCTGCAATCTTCGGAACATTTTGAAGAAGCACAGCACAAGCTCGCGGATCATGGTGTGAGTGTTGGCGCGGTGAAGCTTGATCTGGCGCGGATGCAGGCGCGCAAGGGCGAAGTTGTTGGCGCCAATGTGAAGGGGGTCGAATTCCTGTTCCGCAAGAACAAGGTCACCTGGCTGAAGGGCGAGGGCAGCATCACCGCCCCCGGCACGGTCAGCGTCGCCGGCAAGGACTACAGCGCGAAGCACATTGTGATCGGAAGCGGGAGTGAGAGCATCCCCCTGCCGGGTGTGGAGGTGGATGAAAAGCAGATCGTGACCTCCACCGGCGGCTTGGAATTGGCCGCGGTGCCAAAGCATTTGGTCGTGATCGGCGGGGGCTATATCGGGCTTGAATTGGGCAGTGTCTGGCGCCGACTGGGCGCGGAAGTGACGGTGGTGGAATTCCTCGATCGTCTGGTGCCGAGCATGGATTTGGAAGTGGGCAAGGCGTTTGAACGCATCCTGGCCAAGCAGGGCATCAAGACCAAGCTCAAGACCAAGGTCATGGGCGCGACTAAGTCAAAGAAGGGCGTCACCTTGACGCTGGAACCCGCAGCCGGCGGCGCCACGGAAGAACTGACGGCTGATGTCGTGCTGGTCGCGATTGGGCGCCGGCCCTATGTGGCCGGGCTTGGGCTGGATAAGGCGGGTGTCGCTTTGGATGAGCGTGGGCGGATCAAGGTGGATGGCCATTACGCCACCAATGTGCCGGGCATTTACGCCATTGGTGATGTGATTGCGGGGCCCATGCTGGCGCATAAGGCGGAAGAAGAAGGGGTTGCCTTGGCGGAAATGCTGGCCGGGCAGAAGCCGCATCTGAATTATGGCGCGATCCCAGGCGTGGTTTATACTTGGCCGGAAGTGGCTTCGGTGGGTGAAACCGAGGAACAGCTCAAGGCGCGCGGTGTGGCCTATAAGATCGGAAAATTCCCCTTCACCGCCAATGGCCGCGCCCGCGCCATGGGCGATATGGATGGCTTCGTGAAAATCCTGGCCGATAAGGCGACCGACAAGGTGCTGGGTGCCCATATCATCGGGCCGGATGCGGGTACGCTAATCGCCGAATTGGCGCTGGCGATGGAATTCGGCGCGAGTGCCGAGGATGTGGCGCGCACCTGCCATGCGCATCCCTCATTGAATGAGGCGGTGAAGGAAGCCGCGCTTGCCGTGGATGGGCGGGCGCTGCATATCTGACGTGATTGGGGTAACGCTGCGTCGCTGGCCTTGAAGATGACAAGATTTGGATTTAGCCCAGAAGTATCATGAGCAGCGCTTTGTCACCCATCAGGCTTTTCGATGCGTCCCAGCCCCGACGGGCTGCGCGCGCCTTCGCCGATTTTCGTGACGGCTTTGCCCATTGGCGATTGGCGGTTGCCCTCGCCTGGGGGGACATTAAGCATCGCTATCGTGGTTCGGTGCTGGGGCCATTCTGGGTCACGCTGACCACCGCGGCCATGGTGGCGGCGCTGGGTTTCTTCTATTCGTACATCTTGAAAGTTGATCCCGGCACTTACTTTCCCTGGCTTGCCATCAGCCTGATTCTTTGGGCCATGATCAGCCAGGCCATTACCGAAGGGTCCGATTGTTTTATCTCCGCCGAGGGGGTCATTCGGCAAATGCCGTTATCCTTCACCGTGCATGTGCTGCGCACTGTTGTGCGGAATGTCATGGTGGCGGCCCATAATCTGCCGCTGATTTTTGCGGTGATGTTCATCTTCGACGTATCGCCGGGGCTTAGTGGCTTGGCTTTCCTCGCCGGCTTTCTGCTGTTCCTGTGCAATGCCTTTTGGGCCGCCTTCTTCCTTGGCATGATCTGTGCGCGGTTCCGTGATATTCCGCCGATTATCACTTCATTGATGCAACTGGCTTTCTTCCTCACGCCGATCATCTGGTTGCCGGAGCAATTGGGGGATCGGGCGGCTTGGCTTGCGCTTAATCCCTTCAATGCCATCATGGAAACCATGCGGGCACCTTTGCTGGGGCGCCCGCTTGACGCCATGGTCTGGCTTCATGCCCTTGGCTATACGGCAGCGCTTTGGGCTTTGGGCTTGGCCTTTTTCACCCGCTTTCGCGGGCGCATCGCCTTCTGGGTCTGATTGTCATGCCACGGATTGAAGCCGAAGACCTCGCGATCGAATTTCCGCTCTATCACCACAATGCGCGGTCATTGAAGAAACGGCTTTTCGATGGTGCCACCCGCCGCGTGAAGCAGGATGCGGAAAGCCGCATGGTGGTGGCTGCCCTTTCCGGCTTGAGCTTCGCCATTGGTAAGGGTGAACGTGTGGCACTGGTGGGTTCCAATGGGGCGGGCAAGACAACGCTGCTCCGCACCATTGCCGGCATCTATGAACCCGTTGCCGGCCGGCTACTCGTGGAAGGGGAAATCGGTTCCCTGATTGATCCAGGTGCCGGGATGAATCCGCTTCTGACCGGGCGGGAGAATATTGTGCTGCGCGGACTTTACCGCGGCATGAAGGAATCAGAAGGGCGTGCCTTGGCCAATGAGATTGCGGAGTTTTCTGGCCTTGGCGAATTCATTGACCTGCCTATTCGCGGCTATTCGGCGGGGATGAATGTGCGACTTTCCTTTGCCATGGCAACCGCGATCACGCCGGAAATCCTGCTGATGGATGAATGGTTTCTGGCTGGCGATGCGAATTTCATGGCCAAGGCGGAAGACCGCCTGACCCGCCTGGTGGCGGGCGCCGATATTCTGGTGATTGCAACGCACGACATGGGCATTGTGCGGCAATGGTGTACCCGCGCCATAAAGTTGGAGGCTGGGCGTATCGTGGCTGATGGTCCGGTGGCCGAAGTATTGGGGCCTGAGCCAGCCCCGAATCAGGTGCCAAAAACCCTATCCCCGGCATCGCCTAGCCCAGGGCGGATATAGCCGTTCTCATCAAGCTTATCGTCAATCGCCGCGGTCCAGATCGGTACGTCTGGATGCGCCGTTCTGACATGCCGAATACCCTCGGGCGCAGCCAACAGGCAGATGAAGCGGATGCGTGTCGCACCGCGCGCCTTCAAGCGATCAAGCGCGGCAACCGCTGAATTGCCCGTCGCCAGCATGGGGTCGAGCAGGATGACCGGACGCTCGGCCAAATCCTCTGGCGCCTTGAAGTAATACTCATGCGCTTCCAGCGTTTTGTGGTCACGATAGACGCCGATATGCGCAACGCCGGCTTCTGGCAGCAGGGTCAGCATGCCATCCAGAAAGCCAAGGCCCGCGCGCAGTACTGGGGCGAAGATTGGCGGCTTGCCGGCAAGTTTCGGTGCAGACATGCGTTCAAGTGGCGTTTCAATCTCCCGCGCTTCGAGCGGCAGATCAGCAAGCGCGGCAGCGCCGAGCAGCATGGCGATATCGTGCAGCAGGACGCGGAAGGTGGGCACGGGGCAGGATTTTTCGCGCATATGCGAAAGCCTGTGTTGGATCAGCGGATGCCCCACCACCGTGAGCATGCCTGCATCATCCGATCCTGAAAGCCTAGCCATGCCATGTTCCTAAGCGGGGGTACGCCCTTCCTTTAGGGGAGAATCCCTTGGGCTGAAAACAGATTTTCCGCTTGGTATTAGGGCAAAAACAAGCATTTAGCCGTGATGCCGGCGCCGCAAAAGGAAAGTCTGGGCGCGAGGACTAAGTCCCAGGATTCCTGAAGCACATCATTTAATAAAACCCAGGGTTGCATTTTTATAGAATACCACAATCATAGAGGTGTGAGTCTGGATCTTTTTCATCCCATCCTTGCGCCTGCACCGAGCCTCAGCCTAGGGCGAATGGCCGTGCTCGGTCTTGGCTATGTAGGCCGGCCCTTGGCGCTTGGCGCTGCGGCCGCGGGCTATGATGTGATTGGTTTCGACCCGGCGCCTGCGGCACGAGAAACCGCCGAGAAGGCCCATGCCGGCGGCCAAGGCAGGTTTCGGGCCTGCGCCAACCCTGCTCAGCTTGCTGGCGCGCAAACCTGGCTGATTTCTGTCCCAACCCCACTTGATGCGCGCGGGCGGCCTGATCTTTCGGCGGTGCGCGAAGCACTTGGCATTGCAGCGCGGGGCCTCTCGCCGGGCGCGCTGGTTTGTCTGATCTCCACCTGCCAGCCGGGTGCGACCAATGGGTTATGCCGCGCTGTGCTGGAAGAAGCGGGCTGGCGTGTGGGGCGGGATGTCTTCCTGGCCGTGTCGCCCGAACGGGAGAACCCAGGCCCCCACGCCCCACCCACCCGCAGCATTCCGCGTCTGCTGGGTGCCACCGATGAAGTCTCTCTCCGCCGCGCCTTGGCCTTTTGGCGGCATTTGGTTGACCGGGTGGAAGTGGTCGCGAGCCCCGAGGTCGCGGAATGCGCCAAGCTTTTGGAGAATACCTATCGCCTGGTGAATATCGCACTGATGGATGAACTCCATGCCGCTTTCACCGCGCTTGGTGTGCCGACGCGCGATGTGGTTGCGGCGGCCGCAACCAAGCCCTTCGGCTTTTCGCCCTTCTGGCCAGGGCTCGGCGCGGGCGGACATTGCATTCCGGTGGACCCGGCCTTCCTACAAATGGAAGCGGCGCGGTCAGGCGCCCCATCCGTCCTGCTCGCGAAGGCCATGGCACGCAATCGCGGTCGCGTGGCGCGCGTGCTGGCACAAATCCGGGCGCGGCTTGGTGATGATCTGACCGGTAAGCGCGTGTTGGTGGCGGGGATTACCTACAAACCCGATGTCGCGGATTTACGCGCCGCAGCGCCACTCCGCCTTCTGCGCCACTTGTATCACGCGCGGACTAAGCTTGCTTGGCATGATCCGGTGATCGGCAATGCGCCCGAATCCCTGGCGCCAATACCGCGCAGCACAACCCTGACTATGCCGGATGGCGCACCGCCTGCGGCGATCATCCTTGGCACGCCACATCGCACCTTTGACTTGGCGGCGATCACGCGCGCCGCGCCTTTGGTGTTTGACCCCTTCGGCATTCTGCCAGCAGGGCCAGGCGTTATCGTGGTCTGACCTTAAGCCCCGCCTTTCCATTCCGCCGGCGCCACACTGCCCACCTGATCGGCGATGCGCCCATAATGTTCCGGGCGGCGATGGCGCGCGAAATCGAAAATCGTCTTCCGGCCCAATTCGCATTTGCCGAGATCGGCTTCGGCCACGATCAGCTCATCATCCCAGCTTGTCGCCTGCGCCATGATCTCGCCTTGCGGGTTCACAATGATGGAATGGCCGAAAAGCTCATGTCCATCCTCCGTGCCGGCCTTGGCGGTTGCGACAGCGAAGCAGGAATTCTGGTAGCAGCCGGACTGGATGGAGAGATGGCTATGGAAGACGCGCAGATGAGGCGCCTCAAAGCCGCGATTTTCCATATTCAGTGACGGCGTATTGTAGCCCAGCATCACCAATTCCACCTGCTGCAAACCCATCACGCGCCAAGCTTCCGGCCAGCGACGGTCATTGCAGATCATCATGCCGAGATTGACCGGCTGGCCCGCAACCGGCGCGCGGATCACGGGAAAGCCAAGATCGCCCGGTTCGAAATAGCGCTTTTCCAGATGCTGCACATGGCGAACGGGATCGAATTCCTTATGCCCCGGCAAATGCACCTTGCGGTATTTGAGCACGATCTCGCCAGAGGGTAGCACGAAGACCGCGGTATTGAAGCGCCTGCCTTCCGGCGTTTTCTCGGCATAGCCCAGATGAAAGGCGATGCCGTATTTGCGCGCTGCTTCAAAGAGCGGCGCGGTTTCATTGGAAGGCAGCGCGGCTTCATACCAATGATCCGCATTGGCGAGGTCTTCCTCATACCAGCGAGGGAAGAAGGTGGTCAGCGCCAATTCGGGAAACACCACCACCTGCGCGCCGCGTTGATGCGCCTTTTCCAGCAGGCGGATCATGCGCCCGACGGCAACATCCCGGCCTTCGGCCTTTTGGATCGGGCCCAATTGCGCGGCAGCCAGAACAAGGGAACGGGTCATGAATGCATCCTTCGATCGACCTTCACTTTTCCTAGAGCGTGTCCCGTGTACATTCGTTCACTGGACACACACTAAACCTTTGTTTTGTCGCATTTTCCGAGTCGCCAAGTGATCTCACTTGGCTTGAAAATGCTCTAGATCATCGACAGGCGTGAATATAGGCAGCTAGCGCTGCGGTCCAACCCATATGGAGGGCATCGATAGTGACGTGATGGCCGATAGACACTTCGTCAATCTCTACGACAGC
>CAMCZJ010000130.1 GCA_945886995.1 Asaia bogorensis | reverse complement strand
CTCTAGCAGCCGGGTTTCATGCCCAAGCCCGGCCAGAAAGCCAAGCAAATCCTGGGGTGACAAGCCGGTGGAAGCGGTATTGACCAAGGGATGCACCCAAATGCGCGCATGGCGCATCAGCCCGGCATCCATGACAAAGCGAATCCGGCTGGGCAGCGCATTCACCAGGCCAAAGGGCGTGACGGAGCCCGGCGTCAGGCCCAGGATTGCCAGCAATTCCTCGGCACTGCCCATGGTGACCTTGCCGGCTTCCGCCATGCGGGCGAGCGCATTGATGGATACCTGGCGGGATTCCTCAAGCGTTGCCAGCAGGAAGGGGCCATCGCCCTTGGCGGGCCGCAGGAACAGGTTCTTGGTATGGCCACCCGGCAGGGTGCCGCGCAAATCCTTGCTTTCGGCAACCGTAAACACCGCCGGGTGATGGCGCGTTTCTGCGGCAATCCCGGCGGCTTTAAGCCGGGCGAGCAAGTTTTCCGGCGTCTCTGGCATCAATCAAGCTTGATGTTGTTGGCGCGCACCACGCGGCCCCAGACCTCGATCTCATTATCCAGCCAGCGGCGGAAGGATTCCGGGCCTTCGGCGCGGTTTTCGCCGCCAATTGCGGTGATGCGTTCAGCCACAGCAGGCGCGGCCATGGCAGCGCGGAGATCACGCGACAGACGCTCCACCATCGCGGGCGGGGTGGCGCCCTGTACCAGCACGCCCTGCCAGGTGCCGCTTTCAGCCGCCGGCCAGCCGAGTTCCTTGAAGGTTGGCACATCCGGGAAATCAGGCAGGCGGCGCGGGCCGGTTACGGCGATGGGGCGCAATTGCCCCTGTTTGCAGAAGGGCGCCGTGGCGGTGGCGCCATTGATCAGCAATTGCGCTTCGCCCGAGGCAACGGCGGTCAGTGCCGCTGCCCCGCCGCGATAGGGCACTTGGGTCAGATCAGCGCCCCAATGCTGCGTCACCAAAAGCCCCGTCAGGTGATTGCCCACGCCAATCCCGGCATGGCCGACATTTACCTTGGTGGGATTGGCCTTGGCATAGGCCACCAATTCGGCGGCGTTATTCACCGGCACGGAAGGATGCACCGCCAGGATATAGGGCGCGTAGATAAGCATCGTCACCGGCGCCAAATCCCGCTTCAGATCAAAGGGAAAGCGCGTGTAGAGCGATGGCGCCGTCGCCAGGGTTGAAACATCAATGATCAGCATGGTGTGACCATCTGGCGGGGATTTCGCCACCAGATCAGCGCCAATATTCCCGCTGGCGCCGGTGCGGTTTTCCACCACCACATTCTGGCCGAAGGATTTGGTGAGCTCTGGCGAGAGCAGGCGCGCAATGATGTCCGAGGTACCACCGGGCGCGAAGGGCACAATGAAGCGCACTGGCCGATCGAGATTTTGCGCTAAGGCGGGCAAGGCTGCCAGGCTTGAAAGGGCAAGCGCGCCCTTCAACGTGTCACGGCGATTCATGGGTTTCCTCCAGTCTTTCAGACGGATGGTTGCGCCGATATTGGGTGCTGTCCAGGGGCGGTTTCAGCCGCGCGGGCAGGTCGCAAGCGCTGCCTGGGCGAAGCCGCGCATCTCACTCGCGGTAATGGCAAGGTCCAGTTCCAGATTGCCAAGTGGGATGGTCAGGCGCTGCGGCAAGCCCGTCAGATTCTCTGAGCGGCCATTCCAGGTGGTGGTGACGTTGATTGTGGCGAGCCGCGCCACATCTTCCGCACCGGCCGGCATGGCGGCGGTGATGCGCAGCAAGCCATCCAAGAAGTTGGAGCCTTCATCGGGAGTTGGTGTGCTGCCAAAGCGCATGGCGAAGCGGCGGATGATTGGGCGGCCTTCACAGCGGCGTGGATTTTCTGCAGCGCGCAGCGCCTCCATCAACCGTTCGGGCGCAACACCAGCCCCGATACGTTGCGCGGCGATGGCCAGCACATCGATAAAAGGCGGGCGCGGCACTTCCTGATCATGGCGCGCGCGCCAGGTGCTGGCCTCGGCGCGCGCTTGTTCAAGCTCGGCGATAAGCTTGGTTTTTTCGCCCGCCTCGGCGCTTTCGCGTTCCGCCGCCGCCGCCAGCCGGGCTTGGAGTGTGGAGACCTCGGCGCGCGCAATCTCCTCCGCGCCACGATAGGCAATGACGCCGAAGCCCAGAAACACCAGCAAAAGCATGACAGCCTGCGAAAGGCGCCACAGCCAGCGCGTGGCGCGCTGGCGGCGTTCCCGGTTGCGTCTTCTGCCAAGGGCCATCACGCTTCAGCCTTGCAGCAGCGCCCAGATGCGGGGCGGCGTGAGTGGCATTTGCACGCTATCAGCCACCGCACCGCGCCCATGCCGCGCCAGCGCATCCGCCACCGCGTTCACCAGCGCCGGCGTGGCACCAATGGTGCCAAGCTCACCCACGCCCTTCACACCCAAAGGATTGGTGCGGCAGGGGATGGATTGATCAAGCAAAGTCGTCGCGGTTGGCAGCATATCCGCGCGCGGCATGGTGTAATCCATGAAGCTGGCCGTCAGCGGTTGGCCGGTGGAGGGATCATAGATCACCGCCTCACACAATGCCTGGCCAATGCCTTGCAGCGCACCGCCCACCACCTGACCTTCCACAATCAAGGGGTTCACCACGCGCCCGGCATCATTGCTGGAAACATAAAGCGGAATGGCGACTTCGCCCGTATCGGGGTCAATTTCCACTTCCGCGATATGGCAGCCATTGGGCCAGGTAGGGCCGGAAACCGAGCTGGTGGAATCAATGAAAATGCGGCCTTCCGGCTGCTTGGCCGCCAGTTCAAAAAGCCCAATCCGCCGATCCGTACCCGCCACCTGGAAGGCACCGGCGAGGTATTCCAGATCAACCGGCGCCACTTCCAAGGCATCGGCGGCAAGATCACGCGCCTTATCCACGGTTTTGTCGGCGGCGACTTTTACGGCCGAACCGGCGGTGAATAGGGACCGCGACCCCGCGCTGCCAAAACCGCTGCCGCGATCCGAATCGCCCATGACGATTTTGATGTTGTCGAGTTCAACGCCAAAGACATCTACGGCAAGCTGCGCGTAGCTGGTGGCGATGCCCTGACCCATGGCTTGCGTGGTGGCGTAGATCTCGATTTCGCGATTGGCCTTCACGGCCACGGTCACGCGTTCTTCAAACACATTCCCGCCGGTCCATTCCAGGAAGGTCGCAATGCCGCGCCCGCGGAGCTTGCCCGCCTTGGCCGATTGCGCGGCGCGTGCGGCGAAACCTTGCCAATCCGCGGCGACCAAGGCCTGGTCCATGATTTTTTCGAAACTGCCGCTATCATAGCTTTGGCCCATGGCGTTCTTGTAGGGCATTTGCTCTGGCCGGATCATGTTGCGTCGGCGAAGCTCCGCGGGATCAAGCCCAAGCTTGCGCGCCGCCGCATCCATCAGGCGTTCGATGATGTAGATGGCTTCTGGCCGCCCAGCGCCGCGATAAGGGCCGGTGGGGGCGGTATTGGTCAGCACAGCGGTGAATTGGAAATCAATATTCGTGATGTCGTAAATGCTGGTCGAAACCCAAGGCCCGATCAGCAATTGAATGGCGACACCAGAATTGCGCGTATAGCCGCCCATATTGGCGAGCGTCCGCACCCGCAGCCCCAGCACCTTGCCATCGGCATCCAGCGCCAATTCCACTTTGCTATCCGTATCACGGCCATGCAGCGCGGCGAGGAAATCTTCCATCCGCTCCGCCGCCCAGCGCACCGGGCGGCCAAGGCGCCGCGCGGCGAAAGCCACCACGGCATCTTCGGCATAAAGCCCGGTTTTCATGCCAAAGCCGCCGCCAACATCGCCCACCAGCACGCGCACGCGATCGGTCGGGATATCCAGCACTTCCTTGCACAGCTGATCACGAAAGCCGGAAGGCATTTGCGTGCTCATGCGAATAGTGAAGCGATCACTTGCGCCATCATATTTGGCCAGCACCACGCGCGGTTCCATGGAAACCGGGGCAAGCCGCTGGTTCACCAGATCAAGCGCTACTACATGCGCTGCCGTCTTGAAGGCAGCTTCCACCGCTGCCTGATCGCCGTAGCGCGTTTCGGCGACGATGTTATTGCCGGCGGCGGGCCAAAGCTGCGGTGCGCCGGGGCTGATGGCTTCCCGCAGCGCCGTCACGGCGGGCAATTCTTCGTAATCCACCATGATGGCTTCTGCCGCATCACGCGCCGCGGCGGCGCTTTCGGCGATGATGGCGGCAACCGCTTCGCCCACAAACCGCACCAGCCCCTGCGCCAGGATCGGGCGCGGCGGCGCGGCCAGGTCTGACCCGTCCGGGCGCTTGAAGGGCAAAGCGACGCCAAGGGGCTTCAGCCCGGCAGCGGCGACATCTTCCCCGGTCAGGATCGCGACCACATCCGGCATGGCGCGCGCGGCGCTGGTATCAATCGAGGCAATGCGCGCATGGGCATGGGGGGAACGCAAAAACACCAGATGCGCCTGGCCCGGCAGCGCTTCGTCATTGGTGAAGTGGCCGGCGCCGGCCAAAAGCGGCCCATCTTCCAGCCGCCGCACCGCCTGGCCGCTGCCGAAGCGGCCCACCGTGTCATTCATGCCATCCATGACCCTGCACCCATTCATCCCGGCGGGCGGATTTGCCCCTGCCTTTTCAAGGGTTCATCTGCGACGGAAAGCGCAGCGCATCAAGCCTCCCGCGCACGCAGCATGATGAAGATTATGCAGCAGATCAGCACCGCGACCACAAACGTCATCAGCGCCGCGCCAATACCGCCGATGCTGGCCGCAACACCCGAAGCGGCCTGCATGATGGCGGCACCACCGAAAAACGCGACATTCATCGCGGAAAGCGCACGGCCCACGCGTTCTGGCGGCGTTGCGGCGCGGACCAGTGCGAAGCAGATGACCTGGGTTGAGATCAGCAGCCCAAACAGCGCCAGCAGCACCGCATCGGCAGCCACCGGCCAGGAAAGCGCGCCGCCAAGCACCATGAGCGCGATGGCCGCCACCGCGCCAAGATGCCCAGCCGCCAGAATGCCGCCGCGATGTTTTTGATAGCGCCGGTCCAGAATGCCGGCGAGCAAAGGCCCGATGATCAGCGCAATGGTGCATAGCAGCAGCACATGCCCGGCTTCCACGCGTGACAGCCCGCGTTCTTCCATCAACCAGGGGCCGCCCCATAAGCCGCGCACACCAAGGACGATGGCGAAGGAAGTCCAGGCCATAACAATGGGCGCGCGCAATGCGCGTGAAAAGCCAAGCCGGATCACATCACGCGCATCTTCGCGCAAGCTGCGGCGCGTTGTGACATCGGGCGGCGTTTCGCGCACCACAAAAGCAACCGAAAGCGCCGCGAAAATCGCGAGCCCCGCACAGGCAATGAAGCCCGCGCGCCAGCCGCTATATTCCACCAGAAAGGCCAGCGGGCTTGCGGAGATTACCATGCCCGTATTGCCAACGGCCTGGATGATCCCCCCCCAAAGCCCAAAGCGCTGCGCCGGCATGTTCTTGGCGGCATAGGTGATCGGGCACATCAGCATCCCGGAACAGCCAATGCCCAGGATCATTTGCGCCACCAGCATGGACCAGGCGCTATCGGCATAGGCACCCATTACCGCGCCAATCGCAGCAATGGTCAGCAGGCAAAGCGCGGTGGGCTTCACGCCCCAACGGTCCAGCGCGACCCCCACGGGCAGCATGGCAAGCGCAAAGGTTGCGGGGAAAGCACCGGTCAGTGCGGCCAGCCCATCGGCGGTGACACCCAGATCACGTTGCAGCACATCGGCGGCAATCGCGGGAAGGGTACGCACCGCATTGGAAAACACATGCCCCATTGTCAGTGCGATGATGGAAAGGGCGATAAGGTTCATGGGGTGGGGGCGATCTTCAATTCCGGAACATCTTGCCGGGGTTCATGATGCCCTTGGGGTCAAGCGTTGCCTTCAGCGCGCGCATGACTGAAAGCGCCCCATCCCCATGTTCCTGTTCCAGGAATTCGCGCTTGCCAAGGCCGATGCCGTGTTCACCCGAACAGGTACCGCCAAGGGCCAAGCCTTGTGCCACGATTTCACGATCAAGCGCCCAGGCCTTTTCAAGCGCGGCCTGGTCATTTTCCGGAAACAGGATCAGGCAATGGAAATTGCCATCACCGACATGGCCCACAATGCAGCTTGTCTGCCCCGATGCCTTGGCGGTTTCCTTGGCCTTTACCACCGCTTCCGTCAGGCGCGAGATGGGCACGCAGACATCCGTGGTGATGCCGCGATGGCCAGGCTTCAGCGCAATCGCGGCCCAATAGGCATCATGCCGCGCCTTCCATAGCCGATTGCGCGCCTCAGGGTCGGTTGCCGCTTCAAAGCTGGTGGCGCCGAAATCCCGCGCGACGGCTTCCACCGCTTCCGCCTGTTCCACAACGCTGGCGGGCGAGCCATGGAATTCCAGAAAAAGTGTTGTGGTGGCAGCGAAGCCTTCCAGCTTGGAATAGCGGATGCAGGCTTCCATCTGATCCTCATCCAGCAATTCAATGCGCGCCACAGGAATGCCGCTTTGCATCACGGTGCTGACCGCCTCAACCGCGGCGGCGAGGGTTGGGAATTGGCAGACGGCGGCGCTGATGCCCTCAGGGATGCCATGCAAGCGCAGACGGATTTTAGTGATAACGCCAAGCGTGCCTTCTGATCCGATGAATAGCCGCGTCAGATCATAGCCATTGGCGGCCTTGCGCGCGCGCCCGCCGGTTTGAATGACACGCCCATCCGCCAGCACCACTTCAAGCCCCAGCACGTTTTCGCGAATGGTGCCATAGCGCACCGCATTGGTGCCGGAAGCGCGCGTGGCGCACATGCCGCCAATGGTGCAATGGCTGCCGGGATCAACCGGGAAGAACAGCCCCTCGGCCCGCAGAAAATCATTCAAGGCCTGGCGCGTGACACCGGGTTCAATCATGCAATCCATATCTTCAGCATTCAGTTCCAATACTGCCGTCATTTGCGAGAGGTCGAGCGATATGCCACCGCGCACCGGATTGACATGGCCTTCAAGCGATGTGCCGGCCCCGAAGGGCACCACCGGCACGCCATGCTGATGGCAAAGCGCCATGATGCGGCTCACTTCATCCGTCGTCTGCACAAAGGCAACGGCATCGGGCAGCGTCGGCGGCGTGGTATCCTCACCCCGGCTATGCTGTTCACGCATGGCCTGGGCGGTGCTCAGCCTTTCGCCCAAAAAGCCGCGGATGCTGGCAATGACCTGTGCTATGGCGGGGGCGCTGGCATTCATGATGTTTCCTCATCCCGCTTCTGGGGCAGGTCCGGCAAGGGCGCGGCCAAAGGGTCGCGGCAGAACTGACCCTTTTTGCCGCTTGCAGGCCAGTGCGTCCAGCGGGGTGGGGCATCTTTCAGCCCACGCCTTTCTGGCCTAGCCTCATCCCCCTCAGCGTCCCCAAGGAGGAAACAGGGTAATGCCGAATAAGGTCAAACAGATGTGGAAGGCCGGCCAGGCCGTGGCCAATGGGTGGCTTGCCATCCCCAATGCCTTTTCGGCGGAGATGTTCGCCCAATCAGGCTGGGATAGCATAACCGTGGATATGCAGCATGGCGTGCAGGATTATCTTTCCTGCGTGGCCTGCTTTCAGGGCATGCACCCGCATCCCGTGACCCCCATGGTGCGCGTGCCGTGGAATGAACCTGGCATCATCGGCAAGGTGTTGGATGCCGGTGCCTATGGCGTGATCTGCCCCATGGTGAATACGCCGGAAGAAGCCCGCGCTTTGGTACAATATTGCAAATACCCGCCGCACGGCACGCGTTCCAATGGCCCGATCCGCGCCGGGCTTTATGGCGAAGGCGTTTCCTATCAAAAGACCGCGAATGACGAAATCCTCGTCATTCCCATGATCGAAACCAAGCAGGCGATCGAGAATATCGGCGCCATCCTGGATGTGCCGGGCATTGATGGCATTTATGTCGGGCCTTCGGATCTTTCCTTCTCCTACGGGATGGAGCCGAAGCTGGATGTGGAAGACCCCTTCATTCTGGGCATTTATGAAAAGCTGCTGGCGGAATGCGGCAAGCGCGGCGTCTCCGCCGGGCTGCATTGCGGGTCTTCCGCCTATGCCAAGCGCATGATCAAAATGGGCTACAAGCTGGTGACCGTCGCCAACGAAGTCGCCATCATGGTCAATGCCGCCAAGGCTATCGTGAAAGACATCAAGTCCGCCTGAACCATGGAACGTAGCAGCTTGCGCTACTTCTTCCCCCTGAGCGTTCGCTACAATGAAGTGGACGCTCAGGGCATTGTCTTCAACGCGCATTACCTGACCTGGTATGATATGGCGGTATCCGCCTATATCCGTGCCGCCGGCTGGGATAATCGCGCTGAGATCAAGGCAAGTGGCGCGGATTTTCACGTTGTGCGCGCCCTTGTCGAATATAAGGTCGGCATCGGCCATGATGAGGAATTGGCGATTGGCGTGCGCACAACGCGGATTGGCACTTCTTCCATCGCCTTCCAACCCGCGATTTTCCATGCTGATGGCGACAGGTTGCTTGCAACCGGTGAGATTGTTTGGGTCTGGACCGATCAAAAAAGCAAGCGGCCCACCCC
Organism: Asaia bogorensis; assembly: GCA_945886995.1. Taxonomy (GTDB): domain Bacteria; phylum Pseudomonadota; class Alphaproteobacteria; order Acetobacterales; family Acetobacteraceae; genus Neoroseomonas; species Neoroseomonas bogorensis_A. Next base: position 65 of record CAMCZJ010000130.1, on the reverse strand, counting down.
CGTGCCGGATCGCCTGCGCGGACTGCTGACGCGCTTTGATGCGGCATAAAGGCGCGGGCTTTTCA
>CAMCZJ010000129.1 GCA_945886995.1 Asaia bogorensis | reverse complement strand
TGGCGTCGAGATAGGAGAGCGGACGCCAGCCGTAGTACAAACCCTTGCCTAAGCCAGAGTCAGGAAAAATCACATAAGCGCGACCGTCTCGTTCCCAGCGTTCTGTCTGTGTCGCACGAAACGCGAAATAGCTTCCCCCGTAGAGAAGGACGGCTAGTAGAACAGCTCTACTGATTAAGCGCATAACGACCTCCGTGTCGCGTCATGGGAAGTAATTCAATTTCCTGCGCTGCCTAAGCCCTGCGCCGAAGCGCGACCCTCGCCCTCAATCCTCCGGCAGCGTTTTCTCACCCTCACCCAGGCTGCGCTGCATCGTCACCACATCCACCCAACGGCCGAATTTCATGCCAACCGCGCGCATGGTGCCGATATGCTTGAAGCCGAGCGAAACATGCAGGCCGATGGACCCCACATTTTCAGAATCGCCAATCACCGCCAGCATTTGCCGAAAGCCCGCTGCTTCCGCACGCGCAATCAATTCGGCAACCAGCGCCTTGCCCACCCCCTGCCCGCGCACATCATCGCGGACATAGATCGAATTCTCGACCGTGAAGCGATAGGCTGAACGCTCCCGGAAGGCGCCGTAATAGGCGTAGGCGCTGACCTGCCCGGCCTCATCCTCGGCCACCAGCCAGGCATTGCCTGACCCGGCCAGCACTTTTTTCATGCGCCCCGCCATATCGGCCTCATCAGGCGGCACTTCCTCAAAAGTGCCGGCGCCATGCAGCACGTGATGTGCATAAATGGCGGTGATGGCGGGCAGATCAGCAGCGGTTGCTTCGCGAATCCGCATGGCTCAGCCCCCAATGCCGAGGGACGCTGCCAGCGCCTCAGCCGCCGCCAGCACGGCGCGGTCGCGCCCCGGTGCGCCCACCAGGGAAAGCCCAACAGGCGCGCCATCCACCTTGCCGGCGGGGATGCTCACTTCCGGCAGGCCGCAGAAGCCAGCAAAAGCAGTTACCCCCATCGTGCGTTCACGCACCTTGTTCTGTTCAGCGAGGGATGAAGCCAAAAGCGGCGCCGGCGCAGGGGAAGTCGGGTAGATCATCAACGCGCCACCACCCAGCAGCGCATGAAAGCGCGCCTGCGCCACGCGGCGGAAGGCGCGGCCGGCGGCGGATTTGGCTGGGTCCATGGCGGCGGCGGTATCGAAACGCTCCTTCACGCCGGGGCCAAATTTCGGATTGGTGGCGGCAATCCAGGGGCCGAGTGCGGTCCAGGCCTGTTCGGCCTGGGCGCAGCGGAAATGTTCATAGAAGTCATCCAGGCCCTCGGGCGCCACATGCGTGACCAGCGCGGGGCCAAACAGCGCCTCGGCTGCCTTCAAAGCGGCCGTCAGCGCGGCCACGGTTTCGGGTTCCGCATTGGCCCAGGCTTCGGCGACCGAAATCAGCGGACCAACCGCGCCAGAATTGCCCGGCGGCAACAGCACATCGCCAACCCGGCGCATCATGGCCGCACTTTGGGCAAACCAGCCCGGCGTGTCGTAATCCGGGCCCAGCGGGCAGGCGCCGGTCAGGCTGATGGCGCCCCAGCTCGGCCGAATGCCGAAAACGCCGCAATAGGAAGCGGGGATGCGCACGGAACCGCCGGTATCCGACCCCATGGCGAAATCCACGAGGCCCGCCGCAGCGGCGGCAGCAGAACCGCAAGAAGACCCGCCCGGGAAGCGATCAGGCGCAGCAGGGTTTTTCGGCGTGCCCTGCCAGACATTCTCGCCGGTCAGGCCATAGGCCAATTCAACCGTCTTGGTCTTGCCGGTAAGCGAGGCTCCCGCCTGCAAAAGCTGCGTTATCACCAGCGCATCGCGCGTGGCCGGCGCATGCGTCGCTGCCCAATCAGGATTGCCATAGCCGGTGACGGTGCCGGCCACATCAAACAAATCCTTGGCGGCAAAGCTGAGCCCCTCCAGCGGGCCGGAAGCAGCACCCGGGCGCATGGTGCGCTCACCCGGAATGAAGGCGCCAACGCTATCTTCGGTCATGTCACGCTCCCGCTGCCAATAATGGAGCGGAAATTGCGCCAGCCGGGCGGGTCAGGCAAGCGGGGATCAGCGCTGCCCATCACGAAGCGTCTGAAGGCTTTGACGCGGGCGGCCATCCGGGCCGAAATTGGCGGCATCCAGCCAGGCGGCAATGGCATCGCGCTGGGCCGGCCATTCTTCGGCGATGATGGAAAACCACGCCGTATCACGCCGCCTGCCCTTCACCACCAAATGGGCGCGATGCTTGCCTTCATAAACAAAGCCAAGCCGGGCCGCCGCGCGGCGCGATGGCATATTCAGCGCATTGCATTTCCACACCAGGCGCCGATAGCCCAGATCATCCACGGCGTGGCGCATCAGCAGGAACATCGCTTCCGTCGCTGCCCGCGTCCGCTGCATGCGCGGTGAGAACCAGATATTGCCGATTTCGATATCCGCATGGGCGGGGGCAATCTGCATCAGCGTCAGCCAACCATCCACTGTGCCGGTCCGATGCGGGCGGATGGCCCAGGCGATCGGGTCATGCGTGGCGGCGAAGCCCGCGACATGGGCGCGCATGGCAGCCGCATCGCGAAACGGCCCATAGCCCATATAGGCCCAGCCCTCACCGCCAGTGTCGCGTTCCGCCGCGCGCCACAAATCTTCGGCATGGCGGATATGGAGCGGTTCCAGATCAACCGATTGCCCCTTATGGGTAATGCGCGCCGGCAAGGGGCGTGGCGTGGCATCCACCAGCGGGCCAAGCGGAGGATTGGTGGCGGGGTCCCAGGGGACGCCTTCGGGCAGGTTTTCCATCATCCCACATGAAACGGACCGGAAGCGCGATGCAAGCGATGATTGCCGGTTGCACGCCGCGCCGCGCCGCCGCAAAACAGCATTCATGAATGAGGCCCCTTCCCCCGCCCCCGCCATCCCCGCCGCCTATTTCGGGGAGCGTGTGACGCATGTGCATCATTGGACGGATCGGCTGTTTTCCTTCCGCTGCACGCGCGACACCGCCCTTCGCTTCCGCGCCGGCGAATTCGCCATGATCGGGCTGATGGTGGAAGGCAAGCCGCTGGTGCGCGCCTATTCCATGGCAAGCCCCACCTGGGATGAGGAATTGGAGTTCCTGTCCATCAAGGTGCAGAACGGGCCGCTCACATCGCGCCTGCAACACATCAAGCCCGGCGAGACGGTGCTGATTGGCCGCAAGCCCACCGGCACGCTGGTGACAGATAATCTGCTGCCAGGCCGTAGCCTCTGGATGCTGGCCACCGGCACGGGGCTTGCCCCCTTCCTGAGCCTGACGCGTGAGCCTGATGTCTATGAACGCTACGGCAGCGTGGTGATGGCCCATACCGTCCGGCAAGTGGCCGAGCTTGCCTATCGGGAGATGTTCGAACGCGACCTGGCGCAGCATGAATTCCTGGGCGAGATCATCGCGGGCAAGCTCCACTACTATCCATCCGTGACACGTGAGGCCTTCCCGACCCAGGGGCGGATCACGGATCTGATCGAATCGGGGCGGATTTTTGCCGATCTTGCCCTGCCAGCGCTGGACCCCGCCCATGACCGGGTCATGCTTTGCGGGTCTGAGGCAATGAACCGCGATTGCAAGGCCCTGCTGGAAGCGCGCGGCTTTGTGGAAGGGTCCAATAACGCCCCGGGTAGCTATGTGGTGGAAAAGGCCTTTGTGACGAAATAGGCCACGCAAGGAGATTGTTATGTCTGATACGGATGCATTTGGGCGCGTGGTATTGAATTTGGCTGATGCCGTTGAAAACGGAGGCCCGATTGACCCTGTGGCGTCTCGCATCACGCCCGCCAATCAGGATGATGCCGAGGAATTGGCCGGCGCAGTTCTGGCGCAGCTTGGCTTCGCGCCTTGTGGTGTGCGGCTGGTCCCGGCGGCGGATGGCAGCCTGATTGCCGGGCCCATGCTGGAAGCACGCTTTCTGGATGATGGCGCGGGGATATCGCTGGAGATCATGCGCCATGGCCGTGCCTCGGCCGCTTTGCTTGGCGTGCTGGGTGCTGCGCTGGAACCAGAAGCGACGACCCCGCCTGACATCATCGCGATCCACCCGGCACTTGATGTAAGCGCCAGCCGCTTCACCCAGGGGCCTGCGGATCGTTTCGCGGAAATCGCGGATCTGGCCGGGCTTGGATTATTGGTGCTTGGCAAGCGCCGACCCATGCCGGAAGGGCCAAGCCGGGTTGCGCTGGTTGAGGGCGACGGCAGGTCACAGGGAAAGCCCTGCGATCTGCACGCCGCTTTCGCACAGGCTGCAACCGAGGCGCGCCGGCTGGGCGGCTTGCCGGCAGGCGCGGTGCTGGTGGTGGCTGGGCTTGGCGCGCCGGTGCTGGGGCTGAAGGCCGGCGCCCGTCTGACCGCGCGCTTCACGGGAATTGGCAAGGTCAGCGCCAGGTTCGGCTGACCGAAGCCTGGTTCAGGTCACGATACTCACCAGCAGATACAATCCCCAAAGACTGATTGCGAAGGCGCCAATCCTATCCGCATGCCAGCGGAGCCTAGCCGCGAAGGCCAAGCGCATTGCCGCCTGCATGGGCAGTGCATCCGGGGAATGGCGTTCAGCTACCATCAGCCAAAGCTCGCTATGGCGCATATCCTGGCTTGGCACATAAACAAGCTTCAGCAGCACAATCAGCCAGAGCAGCGTCACCAACATGGCGCCGGAACGCAGCGCCAGCGCAAGCTGGAAGGAAAGTGAGAGCACGACGAGCAGAATGGCCAAGCCCGCAAAGCCGACAGCGCGCCGGATGACGAGGTCAGCCAAAGCCTCAAGCCGTTCCAAGCCATAGCCCTCATGCGCGGGCACCCAGGGTATCCAGGTGGCGCGCTGAAAGCCTAGCCCGGCTTGGGATTGGCTGGAAAGGCGCAGTTACGTGAAGTGCGCCTCAGCCCAAACCCATCAGCACCAGCAGAAGCGCCGTCCCGAACCAGACCCCCATCGCCCCTTGCAGGCTGAGGCCCAGGCGTTCGGATATCGCGGCCGGCACGGCAGAAAGCAACAGCGTGGCGGTGGAGACAATCAGGGAGGCACCGTAATAAACAACCTCCTTCGTCGGCGGCAAAAGTTCTGGCAGCCAGACGGGATAAAGGTGCCAGACCACCGGCAGGGTTGGGCTGACCATGCCATTCAGCAGGCAGGTCGCGACGGTCGCCACGAAAAGGTTTTGCGGGGTCATCATGGCGGCTACCCCGCGCCCGGTGGGCTGATGCGCGGCGCATAGCCAAGCCCAACCATGATCAAGCCAAAGATCATCCGCACCGCGAAAAGCCAAAAGGCCGCGACCAGCGGGAGAAAAGGCGGTGAGACATAGGAAGGCACCAACCGCTCGGCGGTCCAGACCGCCCAGCCAGTCAGCATCTGAAAGCCGCGCCAGATGTAATTGGTATTCGCCGGCGTCATGAAGAATTGCATCATGAAACGCCCAAGGCAGCCCCAGGCGGTCAGCGCCAGCAAATAGGTCACCACCCAAAAGGGCAGGTAGCCGAGGATGAAATTGCTTTCCATAGGGCCCTAATTGATGGGGCGGCTGCGTTACCGCAACCGCCCCAAAACATCACGCCACAGCGGCGCTTAGGTTATTCCACCGCGTCGCGCTTGTCAGCGAGACGCACGCCACCCTTCGGGATGCGGATATCATCAATGAAATCCTGCATCGCCTGGCTTGGCGCCGCGGTGAATTGCGACACAACATAGATGACCAGGAAGGAAATCGGCACGCCGAAGATACCGGCGGAAATGCTGCCAATCCCCCACATGCGCCCGGTCACCCGGTTACGCAGCACCACGGTATCGGTCGTCATTGGGCTGCCCCAGATGTTACCGAGCCACGCAAGCGCCCCATCCTTCACCGCTGCGGTATTGGCCAGAATGGCCGCCGCTTCCGCCCGCAATTCAGGCGAGGTGAAGTTCTGGTTGATGGCGCCCACCTGCCGCGCGGCGGCAATGATCGCATCCTTCGATCCGAATAGCTGGATGAAGTCCATCCCGAACCATTCGGAATAGATCATATAGCCAAAGGTGACCACATAACCCACTGCCATGCCCAAAACGGCGGCGGTATTGGTTGTTTTCTTGTACCACACCCCCATCACCAGCGCCGCGAATAGGCCGGCGGCAGCGATGGAGAAGGCCCAGGCAACCAGGAACAGAATATCCGCCCCTGCATTCCCCGCGACCCAAGCCGCAGCCACCGCCACAGCCAGCAGCAAGACGCGCGAGACAGTCAACCGGCGCGCGGTCGGCGCGTTGCGGTCAATCATCTTGTAATACACGTCATGCGACAGCGCGTTAGCAAGTGCCAGCAGCAGACCATCAGCAGTGGAAAGGGCCGCAGCCAAACCACCCGCCGCCACCAGACCCGCAATCACATAAGGCAGGCCTGCGATTTCCGGTGTGGCAAGCACCACCACGTCAGGATGAATGCGGAATTCATTCCATTGCAGAATACCGTCGCGGTTGACGTCCACGATGTTGATCCACGGCACCCCATAGGGGGAGACGATCTGCCAGTTCTTGATCCAATCCGGCAGGCTCGCGATCGGCTGACCGATGATGTTCTGATAGATTTCCACCTTCGCGAAGGCCGCATAGGCCGGCGCCGTGAAGTAAAGCAGAAAGATGAAGAACAACGACCAAGCCACGGACTGGCGCGCTTCCTTCACCGAAGGCGTGGTGAAGTAGCGCATCAGGATATGCGGCAGCGCCGCCGTGCCGACCATGAGGCAGAAGACCAGCGCGAACCAATTGATGGCTGCGGGCAAGGAGAATTGCCCATTCGCCCCGATGAAGGGCGCGCTATGCCAGCCGGTCACGCCAGGCGGTGGCGTCATGCCCGCCGCGCGGAAGCCGTTTTCAAGATCCGCAATGCGTTCCAGCGCGAAGCCATACATAAGCTGCGGCAGCGGCACGCCCGTGACCTTGGCCGACATCAGGAAGGCCGGGATCAGGTAGGCGATGATCAGCACGATATACTGCGCCACCTGCGTCCAGGTGACGGCGCGCATACCGCCCAGCATGGAGCAGACCAGAATGCCCGCAAGGCCCACGAACACCGCGATGCCGAAGGACACATCCAGGAAGCGCTGCGTGATGATGCCGACACCCACAATCTGCGCCACGACATAAACGAAGGACGCGGTGATCAGGACGACAACACCAATCAATCGGGCGGCATTGCCACCAAACCGGGCGCCCAGGAAGTCCGGCACGGTATATTGGCCGAATTTCCGCAAATATGGCGCAAGCAGAATGGCGACCAGCATGTAGCCGCCGGTCCAACCCAGAATGAAGGCAAGGCCACCATAGCCAAGGGCGTAAAGGCTGCCCGCCATGCCGATGAAGCTTGCAGCCGACATCCAGTCGGAACCGGTTGCCATGCCGTTATAGATGGCGGGGACGCGCCGACCGGCGACGTAATATTCAGCAACGGCCTGCGTGCGGCTGATGATGCCGATATAGGCATAGACGCCGATGGTCAGGCCGACAAACATGTAGCCCAGAATGCGATCCGGCACGCCCATCTGTTCAAGGATGGCGATGATGACGACGAAGGCCGCGAAACCGCCCGTGTAGCCGGCATAAATCTTGCCGAGCGAGGCGATAAAGGGGTCTTTTTCCTTGGAGGCACCGCTCATGGGATCAATCCTCCTGCACGCCGAATTCTTCGTCTATCTCATTCTGGCGCTTACCGAACCAGAAGAGTGCCACGACGAAGATGATCAAGCTGCCCTGCGCGGCCATGTAAAAGCCGAACGGGAAGCCAATAATGCGGATGCTGTTGAGTGAAGGGGCAAAAATATGCACCACGAAGCTGAAGAAAAACCAAATGCCCAAAACAAGCAGCATCAGGCTGGAAGTTTTGGCCCAATGGGCCTTGGCGGTGGCCTTATCCACCGCGGGAGCTTCCGTATTCGACGGCGCGCCCCCAGATTCAACCAATGGCATTCACTTGCCTCCTCTAATGGCCGCTCTTATCGAAACGAACCGTTTGACCTGCCCCCGCCACGACTCTGCGTGACTTGATTCTGGCATTTGACACCCCGACTCGTTTTGGCGAGTAACATGTCGGTAACATGACTGCAACAAGCTTTTTTAAGGGATTGGCCTTCTGATGCGCTTCATTCGCCGATTGCTGGGCCGCCCCCCCTCTCACGAACCATCTGATTTCGCTGAATTTCTGCATCGACAGGGCGCCTTCGTCGCGCAAAAGACCGTGCTGGATTATTGCCGGGTCAAGATCGGGCGGAATGAGACAGCTTTTTTCGGCAATCCAGATTTCCAGGCCGCACTGAACCATTGCCGTTGGCAGGTTTTCTTGGCGGCGCAAAGCGACGTGGTGGCGCTGGCCGAAGCTTGGCTCCGCCCCTTCTGGCCAAGGCAGGAACAGCTTTTGTTGGAGTGCCTTGTTTCGCTGCACGCAGATTTCATGGCGACGGACACGCCGCCGGAAGACGAAAAACAAGCCTTCGAGGCAAGCCTGATCGCCCTGCCGGGGCATCTGGCGCGCCTGCAATTGGCCGCGCCGCGTGACGCGCGGACCCTGCCCCTGCTCGCCGAGGCGCCTCTTTTTGCGACCCTGCCGATCCATCCCGATCAACGGAAGGATGAAGGCCCCGCGATCCGCGGCGCCTTGCGATTTCATATCCTTTCAACGCAACAGGAAATGGAACGTGGCTTCGATCCGGCCGGGCTGAGTTTGCGTTGGCGCAATAACGCATAGCTCAATCTGCGCAGAGCATGAGGCGATCTTGCAAGCTTGAAAGGTCGTAAGGCTTGACCACGACGCCCCAAGCCCGCCCATCCGGGCATGCCCCCATCGCCGTGCTGGCCGGCCCGGCGAGCGCTGCTATGGGTGCGGCGCCGCCCGCGCTGCCCGCTGAAACGCCCTTGGGCCAAGCCATCGCCGCCATGGCCGCCGCGCGGGCATCGGCCCTGCTGGCGCTGGGTGGCGCAGGCCGCGCCATCGGCATTCT
>CAMCZJ010000128.1 GCA_945886995.1 Asaia bogorensis | reverse complement strand
AAGATTGCCGCGACCATGGCTTCCACCGGCACGCCGGCGCTTTTTGTGCATCCGGCGGAAGCATCGCACGGCGATTTGGGGATGATCCTGGCCGGGGATGCGGTGCTGGCCTTGTCCAATTCCGGGGAAACGCCGGAATTGGCGGATTTGATCGCGCATTCCAGGCGCTTCAGCCTGCCACTGATTGGCATTATCGGTCGCGCGGAAAGCACGCTCGCGCGCGCTGCTGATGTGGCGCTGGTTTTGCCGGCAGCGGCTGAGGCCTGCCCGATGGGGCTCGCCCCCACAACCTCCACCACCATGCAGATGGCGCTGGGGGATGCTTTGGCGGTCGCGTTGCTCACGCGGCGGGGGTTCACGGCGTCCGATTTTCGGGTGTTTCACCCAGGCGGCAAGTTGGGTGCGCGGTTGTCACGCGTGCGGGATCTGATGCATGGCGCGGCGGAATTGCCCTTGGCGCCGCCCGATATGCCAATGGAAGCCGCGATTTTGGCGATGACCGCGCGGCGCTTTGGCTGCCTTGGCGTGGTGGGGGCCGATGGCGTGTTGGCCGGCGTGATCACGGATGGCGATTTGCGCCGGTCGCTGGAAGTCTCGGGCGGCGCGGGTTTGCTCGCGCGCCCGGCGGGCGAGGTCATGACCCGTAACCCCCGCGCCATCACCGGCGATGCGCTAGCGGCGGAAGCGCTTGGGCTGATGAATAAGCACGGCATCACCGCGCTTTTCGTGGTGGATGAAGCGCGCCGGCCCATCGGCATTCTGCATATCCATGATTTGTTGCGCGCGGGGGTCGCGTGAAGAACCGCGCGCCTGAGGCACCGGTTATCGCAGCCCCCCGCGCGCCGCGGCGCATCACGCCACCATCGCGCGAACGTTGGTCCCCTTCCGCCGGGCAAATGGCGCGCCGACGCGCGATGGTTTTGGCGCTGAAATGGTTGGTGCCAGGTGCGGGTATCGCGCTGCTGCTGGCGATTGCGATCTGGCCGGAATTGGAAGGCGCTGAAGAACGCGCGCGGGTTTCCTTCCGCCGTGTGGCGCAAACCGCGCCTGATGCGGTGCGGATCGTCGCACCCCGCTATCAGGGCGTGGATGAACAGAACCGCCCCTTCACCGTGACAGCTTCAGTCGCAACACAAGGCCAGAATCAGGATATTGTTGACCTTGAAGCGCCGCGCGCCGATTTGCTGATGACCGATGGCTGGGTGCTGTTGGAATCGCGCGACGGGCGGCTGGACAAGGCGCGCAACCATCTTGACCTGCGCGGCGAGGTCACGCTGTGGCATGATGGCGGCAATCTGCTGGTAACCGAAGAAGCCGCGATTGAATTGAAGGAAGGCGCTGCTTCCGGTGACAAGCCCGTAGCCGCGCAAGGGTCTTTTGGTACATTGGTGAGTGAGGGTTTCCGCCTTTACGACAAGGGCGCGGTGATTGTGTTCACTGGCCGGTCGCGCGCCATGCTGGAAGGGGCGCAATGATGCGGCTTTTGGTGCTGGCGCTTTCCCTGCTTGCGGGTGCGGCCTTCGCGCAAGGGGTGGACCTTAATCAAGGCGGCCCCATTGAAGTCACGGCGCGCGATGGCATTGAATGGCGCCAGAATGATCAATTGGTGATCGCACGCGGCGCGGCGCGGGCGGTGCGTGGCGGGGTCACTATTGATGCTGATACGCTGGTGGCGCGCTATCGCCCACGCGGCGGCGCACCGGTAGAAGCGCGCCCACCCAGCGAAGGCCCTGGCGGTGCCAGCGAAATCTGGCGCCTGGAAGCTGAAGGCAATGTCGTGATCACCACCGCGACAGATCGCGCCGAAGGTGATCGCGCGATCTATGATTTGGATCAGGCGGTCATGGTGCTCTCGGGGCGAAATCTGCGCCTGACCTCGCCCGATAATGTACTCACCGCGCGGGATAGCGTGGAATATTGGCCGCAACGGCGCATGGCGGTGGCACGTGGCGATGCGGTGGTGGTCACCAAGGATGACAAGCGCGTGCGGGCTGACGTGCTCGTGGCCTATTTCCGCGAAGCGCCCGCGGAAGCGGGCGGCACCCCGCGCCCGCAAGCCGGACGCCCAGCAACAGAAGCCACACCCGGCGCGGGCAGCAATCTGGACAAGGTTGAAGCCTATGGCCGGGTTGAAATCCGCACACCAACCGAAGTGGTGCGTGGGGATAGCGGCATTTATACCCCGCCCAATGGGCTGGCGCGGTTGCTTGGTAATGTGCGCATTGTGCGCGGCGACAACACGCTCACGGGATGCGAAGCCATTGTGAATATGGATACCGGCATATCGCGCCTTGTGGCATGCCCGAACGAACGGGTGCGCGGCATTATCGTACCCGGCGAGGGGCAGACTCTTCCCGCACCAGGGGCGACGCCGCGATGAATGACACATCACCCATCAAGCTGTTGCCAGGTAGTGGCGGGCTTCAAGCAACCGGGCTTGGCAAGCGCTACAAGAAGCGGCCTGTGGTGCGCAATGTGTCCTTGTCACTTCAGCGCGGGGAAGCGGTTGGGCTGCTTGGCCCGAATGGCGCCGGCAAGACAACAACCTTCTACATGATCACCGGCCTGGTGCAGCCCGATGAAGGGCGCGTGATGATGGATGGGCATGATGTCACCATGCTGCCCATGTATCGCCGTGCGCGGCTTGGGCTTGGCTATCTGCCCCAGGAAGCCAGCATTTTTCGCGGCCTGACGGTGGAACAGAATATCCGTGCCGCGCTTGAAATGGTGGAACCGGAAAGTGATCGCCGCGCTGCGATGCTGGATGAATTGCTGGCAGAATTCGGCATTGCGCATTTGCGCCGCGCCCCCGCCTTGGCGCTTTCCGGCGGGGAACGCCGGCGCTGCGAAATCGCCCGCGCCTTGGCAACGCACCCTTCCTATATCCTGCTGGATGAACCGCTGGCCGGTATTGACCCCATTGCGGTCAGTGAAATCCGTGATCTGGTCAAGCATTTGAAGGATCGCGGCATTGGCGTGCTGATCACCGACCACAATGTGCGTGAGACGCTGGAAATCATTGACCGCGCCTATATCCTGCATGATGGCAAGGTGCTGATGGAAGGCAACCCGCAGGAAATCGTGGCGAATGAAGATGTGCGCCGCGTCTATCTTGGCGAAAAATTCAGCCTGTAATTGGATAATGGCGCCGTATGTTCCCTGCCTCCCTTCCCGCCCGGCCTTGTGAGCAGCGCTGATGGCGATCGGCCCGCGTCTCGATCTGCGGCAATCACAACAGCTGGTGATGACACCGCAGCTGCGCCAGGCGATCAAGCTGCTGCAATCTTCCAATATGGAAGTATCCGCCTTTGTTGAGGAGGAGTTGGAACGCAACCCGCTGCTGGAACGCGATGACCGGCCACTCGCCGGCCCGGATGCTGGCCGCAGCACAGACCCGCTACCGGCTGCAAGTGAACCGGCTGACGCCGCCAGCGCCGCCGCTTCCGATGTGCTGCCTTCGGAGAATGCAGCGCCGCTCGATGCCGAATGGGATAATGTTTACGACAATGGCCTGCCACCCATCGGGCGCGGCGGTAACCGCGATTTCGATGATGATCTTTCCGGCATTGAAGCGATGGAAGCGCCGGAACGTTCCTTGCGTGATCATCTGGCGGAACAGATCAGGCTGAACTTGACCTCTCCGCAGGAACGCCTGATCGCTGGTAATCTGTTGGCGCTGGTGGATGCTGCTGGGCGGCTGCATGTGCGCGCGCAAGTGATTGCGGATGCGCTGGGCTGCGCGGAAGCACTGGTGGAACGCGTGCGGCTTGCCATGGCGCGCTTCGATCCCGTTGGCATGTTCTGCCATGATTTGGCGGAATGCCTGGCAGTGCAGTTGCAGGATCGCAACCGTTATGACCCCGCCATGGCGGCGCTGCTCGCCAATCTGGAATTACTCGCGAAGCGCGATTTGAAGGGCTTGCAGGAAATCTGCGGCGTGGACAGCGAAGACATGGCGGAAATGGTCGCGGAATTGCGGCGGCTAGACCCGAAACCCGGTGCTTCCTTTGATGCGCCACCAGCGCCGACCCTGATACCGGATGTGCTGATGCGGCGCGGGCCAGATGATGATTGGATTGTGGAACTCAATCTGGAAACCCTGCCGCGCGTTTTGGTAAATAGAGGTTTCTTTGCTTCCGCCAATGTCAGCGCGCGCGGCAAGGAAGACAAGAATTGGATCGCGGAGCGTTTCCAGACCGCATCATGGTTGGTGAAATCGCTGGAACAACGGGCCAATACCATCCTGAAAGTAGCCGCCGAAATTGTGCGTCGCCAGGACGCGTTTTTCCGTCATGGCGTGGGGCATTTGCGCCCGCTGATCCTGCGCGATGTGGCGGATGAGGTTTCGCTGCATGAAAGCACCGTATCGCGCGTCACATCCAACAAGGCTATTGCGACGCCGCGCGGCACTTTTGAGCTGAAATATTTCTTCACCACCGCCATTTCCGGCACAAGCGGCGGGGCGGCTCATAGCGCTGAGGCCGTGCGGTACCGCATCAAGGCCATGGTGGATGCCGAAAGCCCAGAGGATGTCCTGTCAGACGATACGATTGTGGCCCGGCTACGTGAAGAAGGCGTGGACATTGCCCGGCGAACTGTGGCCAAATACCGGGACGCGTTGCGCATTCCATCATCCGTGCAGCGCAAACGGGAGAAGGCCGCCTCGGCCTGATCCGGACAGACAGGCGACCCTGCAGGAAGGGAAGGGTCGCAGGCCCGGTCGCCACGGGGCGGCCCCTCCGCTTTTGGAAAGGGAGGGCATAGCCCCATGCTCATCACAGTTGCCGGCAAGCAAGTTGAAACAGGTGAAGCGCTGAAGACCCATGTGAGCGACGGGTTGGCCGCGATCACCGCCAAGTATTTTGACCACGCGCTTGAAGCCAATGTGACCTTCCACAAGCATCGAAGCCAGTTCAGTTGCGACATCAACCTGAAGGCCGGGCGCGGGCTGATGATGCGCGCCGAAGGTGAGGGCGCCGATGCGCATCGCGCTTTTGAGGTTGCCGCCGAGCATCTGGCCAAGCGCCTGCGCCGTTATCGCCGGCGCGTGAATGAACATGCGCGGTCCTTCGCCGGTGAACGCGACGCGCCAGTGGAAGAAGCGCCGCGTGGCACACGTTATGTGATTGAAGCCCCGGCAGATGAGGAAGCGCCGGAACAAGGCGACCACGGCGCCATCATTGCCGAAAACCCCACGCATATTGAAAAGCTGAGCGTCGGAGAGGCTGTGATGCGGCTTGATCTGGCCCAAGCCCAGGTGGTGATGTTTCGCAACAGGAAGGGCGGCGGGCTGAATGTTGTCTACCGCCGCGCCGATGGAAATATCGGCTGGATTGATCCGGGGGAGGGTTGAGCCAGGTACCTGTCTCGGCATTGTCTCTGGCGTGATGTATGTAAGCGTCATGCCAGACCCCACCCAATTCTTACTCTACCTCGCTGCGGCACTGCTGCTGGCGGTGACCCCGGGTCCTGGAATTTTCTATGTCGCAGCGCGCAGCCTGGCGGGCGGGCGGGCTGAGGGCATAGCTTCCAGCTTCGGCACAGCGCTTGGCGGCTTGGTCCATGTGCTGGCTGGGGCGCTTGGCGTTTCCGCGCTCGTGCTGGCGAGTGCTGAGCTTTTCACGGCGCTGAAATGGCTCGGCGCGGCTTATTTGGTTTGGCTTGGCGTGCGCACCATGATGGCCGCGCGGCGCGATATCCCGGGCGCCGATCCGTCGCCCGCCATGGGGGCGCGGCGTGCCTTTCGCGAAGGTGTGGTGGTGGAGGCGTTGAACCCCAAAACCGCAGCCTTCTTCCTGGCCTTTGTTCCGCAATTTCTTGACCCCAGCGCGGGCGCGGTGGCCCTGCCCTTCATTGTGCTGGGTGCGATTTCCGTCACGCTGAATACATTGGCGGATATTGTCGTGGCGATCGGCGCCAGCCGTATCCGGGAAGGCGCTGCATCGCGGCCCGCCTTCATTCGGCGGCTGCGCGAAATCTCTGGCGCGTCAATGATTGCCTTAGGGGCCGGCTTGGCACTGGCGAAGCGGTAGTAAGTTTTTTGTGTGGCGCGCCGGGAAATGGCGCGCCACACTCGGCGCTTACGCGCTTTCGTAAAGCCGCGTCAGGCTGAATTCGCGGTGGCCGAGCAGTTCAGCCGCGGTCAATTCGCCATCGGCAGTGCGGATGATGCAATCAAGCAGGGCTTCACCGGCATCATCCATATTCATCTGCCGCTGCAATAGCCCAGTGACATCCACATCAATATGTTCGGACATGGTGCGCTGGGTGCGCGGATTGGCGGTAAGCTTGATCACCGGCAGGATCGGGTTGCCAATCACATTGCCCTGCCCAGTTGGGAAGGTATGCACGGCAAAGCCGGAAGCGGCGCAAAGTGTTACCATCTCAGCGGCGGCTGAGCTGGAATCCATGAACCAAAGCCCCGAATGGGGCGGTTCTTCCGCCTTGTCCAGCACGCCATCAACCACGCACCTCTTCCCGATCTTTTGGATATTGCCGAGTGCCTTTTCTTCGATGGTGGTGAGACCCCCTTCGATATTGCCCTTGGTGGGCTGGCTTTCGGAAAGATCGTTCGTCTTATTGTTTTCGACCACACGTTGGTAGCGGTCAAACATCGCCTGGAATTGCGCGCGGATTTCCGGTGTGCGGCAACGCGCCGCTACCAGATGCTCACCACCCGTGAGTTCGGTGGTTTCACCGAAAACGAGCGTATTGCCGTTTTCCCAGAGTTTGTCGAAGGAATTGCCAACCGTGGGGCAGGAAGCCAGGCCCGATGTGGTATCGCTTTCACCGCATTTGGTGGATACCCAAAGCTCCTGGATGAAAGCCCGGGTCTTCTTCAGGCGCGATGCGTGCTTGACCATGCGATAGGCCGCGCGGGAAGCATTGGCGATGGTGTTGATGTCGCCATTCTGTTCAATGGCGAAACCCTCCACCGGCTTGCCGGATTTGGCGATGCCTTCAACAATGCGCCCCGTCCAACCTGGTTCAATGCCAATCACGATGACGCCGGCGACATTCGGGTTGGTGCCCGTGCCGATCAGCGTGCGGAAATGCAAGTCCAAATCGGCGCCAAATTGCAGGCGGCCATAGGCATGCGGAATGGCTAGCGCGCCCTTGATGTTATTCGCCACCGCCTCGCAGGCAGCGTTGGAAAGATCGTCAACCGGCAGGATGATGACGTGGTTGCGCACACCCATGCGGCCATTTTCGCGGCGCCAGCCTTCAAAGGCAGCGTTCTTCAGATTGATGCCCATGGCGCTTACCACCGCTTCGTTTTGACGTTGTGGACATGGAGATGCTCGCCGGCAGTGATGTCTTTAACCGCCTTGCCGATATCAATGCCGTATTTGATGATGGTGTCACCAGCAGTGATGGCGCGAATGGCTAGCTTATGGCCGATCGGGATATCCGACTTGGCGTTGAAGGTGATCATTTTGTCCTGATCCATGATCCAGCCATTCAGCGCCTGGCCAGATTTGATCCCTTCCACAACCACGACGCCGACGGAATCGCCTTCGTCATGCACACAGAAATGCACGGTCATGCCGGCATATCCTCCCTTTTTCATGATGTTGGGGAAAGCTAGGGCGCTGCCCCTTCTGGGTCAATCAGGCAGCTGGAGCATTTTCAAGCCATGTGGAAACACTTGGCGACTCGGAAAATGCGACCAAGCAACGGGTCAAATAGGCAGCGCTGTGGTTGATTTCACGCATTCCATGGCGAAGCGGGATGTCACCTTGCGCAGGCTGGAAACCCGCGCCGTCAACTTGCGATAAAAGCCATCATAGGCGGTCATGTCAGAGACAACGACACGCAGCAGGTAATCCACATCGCCACCAAGCCGCCAGCATTCAACGATTTCCGGCATATCAGCCACGGTTTTCGCAAAGCTTTCGATCCAGTCAGCGGAATGATCCCCGGTTTCGATGGCGACAAAAACTGAAATGCCCAGGCCCAGTTTTTCCGCATTCACCAAGGTCACACGCCCAGTGATAATGCCGGTTTCCTCCATGCGGCGGATGCGTTTCCAGCATGGGGTTTGCGTCAGCCCGACCTCCTTCGCGATATCGCCGAGCGATAGAGAAGCATCCGCCTGGATCAAGCGAAGGATGGCAAGGTCGGTGGCATCCAGTTCATTAGTCTTGGACAAGCTAGGCTCCCGGGTCCGAAGGGGGCGTCAGTCTTCAGGCATCAACAGGCGGATCAGGCCATCAAGCTGATCAAGATCGGCATAGGAGATGGTGACTTGTCCACCCTTGCCGAAATGCTTGATCGCCACCTGCAGGCCAAGCCGTTCCAGAAGTTGGCGTTCAAGCGCCAACGTATCGGCATCCTTGGCGTTGGCGCGTCGCGTTTCGGGGTTTTTGGGTTGCGCTGCGGCCATTGCTTCGGCCTGACGGACCGAAAGGCCGCGCGTCAGGATTTGTGCAGCGAGTTTTTCGGGTTCTTCCGCTCCCAGCAGGGCGCGGGCGTGGCCAGCACTGAGGCGCCCTGCGCGGAGATGCTCTCGTATTGTGGCGGGCAGGTTGAGCAGGCGGAGCGTATTGGCGATGTGGCTCCGCGATTTGCCAACGGCGCGCGCAAGGCTTTCCTGATTGAGGCCGAATTGGTCAATCAGGCGCGAAAAGCCTTCCGCTTCCTCAACCGCGTTCAGATCTTCGCGCTGGAGGTTTTCAACCAAGCCCGCCGCCATCGCCATCCGATCGTCAAATTCGCGAATGACGACGGGAACATCATGCAGCTTGGCAAGCTGCGCTGCCCGCCAGCGGCGCTCACCACCGATAATCTGGTAGCGCCCGGCTGCCCCCGGCTTGGGGCGCACGAGCAAGGGCTGCAGAATGCCGTGTTCGGTGATGGAGGCGGCAAGTTCTTGCAGCGCTTGGCGGTCAGGTTCCATCCGCGGCTGAAAAGGGCCGGGTTCAATCATGGCAATCGGCAGGCTGCGCGGCGGGCCGGCAGTTGGGGTGTTTGG
>CAMCZJ010000127.1 GCA_945886995.1 Asaia bogorensis | reverse complement strand
CTGACCTTCTGGGGTTGGCTGTTCATTGATTGGCTTTACCTGGAACGCGGCGTGCGCCGGCGCGGTATTGGTGAGGAATTGCTGCAACGTGCTGAGGCGATTGGCCGCGAACGCGGATGCACCAATGCTTATACGGATACGTTCAGCTTCCAGGCGCCAAGCTTCTGGAAGCGCAATGGCTATGTGGAATTCGGCAAGCTGGAAGGCATGCCCGCCGGCCATGCGCGGGTGTGGTTGCGAAAGGCCCTATAGCGGGTCTTTGTGCCATAGCGCGCGATAACCTGATCCGCCGAAGGGATCAGGTTACCCGGATTTAGTCGGCTCAGCCCTTTAGCGTCGCCAAAGCATCATTCAAGGTCTTGCTTGGGCGCATCGCCGCCGAGGTTTTCGCATCATCAGGCCGGTAATACCCGCCCAATTCCTGCGGCTTGCCTTGGGCAGCGATCAGCTCCTCATAAATCTTCTTCTCATTGGCCGAGAGCAGATCCGCAAGCGGCTTGAAACGCGCGGCAAGGCCAGAGCTATTGTCGCGCGCGGCCAAAGCCTGCGCCCAGTAAAGGGCGAGGTAGAAATGGCTGCCTCGATTATCAATCTCGCCCACTTTGCGCGCGGGTGAGCGGTTGTATTCCAGGATCCTGCCATTGGCTTCATCGAGCGTTTCGGCCAACACCTTCACGTCTTCGCTATTCGTGGTCTGCGCCAGATGCTCAAGCGAAGCGCCAAGGGCCAGAAACTCGCCAAGCGAATCCCAGCGGAGATAACCCTCTCCCTGGAATTGTTCGACATGCTTCGGCGCTGAGCCGCCCGCGCCGGTCTCAAACAAACCACCGCCATTCAGCAAGGGCACGATGGAAAGCATCTTGGCCGAGGTGCCGAGTTCCATAATCGGGAAAAGATCGGTCAAATAATCGCGCAGCACATTGCCCGTGACCGAGATGGTATCAAGCCCCTTGCGAATACGGTCGAGCGAGAATTGCATCGCCTCAACCGACCCCAGAATGCGGATATCAAGCCCTGAGGTATCGTGATCCTTCAGGTATTTCTGAACCTTGATGATCAACTGCGCATCATGCGCGCGGTTCGCATCCAGCCAGAAGACCGCGGGGGCATTGGTGAGCCGTGCGCGACGCACGCCAAGCTTCACCCAATCCTGAATGGGCGCATCCTTCACCTGGCACATGCGGAAGACATCGCCGGTCTCGACGGGGCACGAAAGCAGAACCGTCCCATCATCGGCGACAACACGCACTTCCCCATCCGCAGTCAGTTCGAATGTCTTGTCGTGGGAGCCATATTCCTCAGCCTGCTGCGCCATCAGCCCGACGTTGGGAACTGTGCCCATGGTCTTTGGATCAAAAGCGCCATTGGCCTTGCAGTCTTCAATCACGGTCTGGAACAGCCGCGCATAGCAGCGGTCCGGGATCACTGCCAGGGTATCATGCAGCTTGCCATCCGGGCCCCACATCTTGCCCGATTCACGGATCATCGCGGGCATGGAAGCGTCAATAATGGTATCGCTCGAGACATGCAGATTGGTGATGCCGCGGTCGGAATTCACCATGGCAAGTGGCGGGCGTGCCTTATAGGTGGCGTCAATATCCGCCAGGATCGCGGCCTTCTCGGCATCCGGCAGGGTTTCGATCTTGGCCAGCATATCGCCAACGCCGTTATTCGGGTTGACGCCAAGGCGCGTGAGCGTGGCGCCATGCTTTTGGAAGACATCGGCGAAAAACACCGAAACCGCATGGCCGAACAGGATGGGATCGGAGATCTTCATCATGGTGGCCTTAAGGTGCACGGAAAACAGCACCCCTTCGCGCTTCGCGGCATCAATCTGTTCCGCGAGGAAAGCGCGTAAGGCCTTGCGGCTCATCACGGAGGCATCAATGATTTCGCCCGCGATCAAAGGTGTCTTGGCCTTGAGGACCGTGACGCTGGCATCCTTCGCTACCAATTCAATACGCGCATTGGTCGGCGCCGTGATGGTGGTGGCCACTTCCGAGCCATAGAAATCCCCGCCCGGCATATAGGCGACATGGGATTTGGAATCCTTCGACCAGGCGCCCATTTTATGCGGGTTGTTGCGCGCATATTGCTTCACGGCACCCGCCGCGCGGCGGTCCGAATTACCTTCACGGAGCACTGGGTTCACGGCGCTGCCGAGCACTTTCCCATAGCGGGCGCGGATTTCCTTCTCGGCATCATTGCTGGGGTTGTCGGGATAATCCGGCACCTTGTAGCCCTTGCCCTGCAATTCCTTGATCGCGGCCTTAAGCTGCGGAACAGAGGCCGAGATATTCGGCAGCTTGATGATATTGGCTTCCGGCTTCAGGGCGAGCTTGCCGAGTTCCGCGAGTTCATCATTCACCCGCTGCTCAGGTGTCAGGTTTTCCGGGAAATTCGCCAGGATGCGCCCCGTCAGCGAAATATCCTTGAGGCTCATCTTCACGCCGGCGACACCCACGAAGGATTCCACGATGGGCAGCAGGGAATAGGTCGCCAAGGCCGGCGCTTCATCCACCTTGGTCCAGACGATTTCGAGTTCTGACATGCTGTTACCTTCCATAGCCTGGGCCGTTGGGGCCACCTTGAATGTTTTTAGAATTACGCCGGTGTTGTCGCACCAGGGGGGGCGAAGGGCAAGTGGGCGCTGGGCGTAGATGCGCGCCCGGCCCTTCCTAAGACTTTTTTAATTCTTCCGCGTGATCAAGGGCTTATGCCGTAGAGATCAGCGGTCCCCATAGCCCTTGGGATGCGCTTCCCGCCAGGCCCAAGTGGTGCGGACAATCTCATCAATATCGCCGAAACGCGGCGCCCAGCCGGTTTCCTGGCGTAGCCTCTCACTCGCCGCCACCAGCACGGCAGGATCGCCGGCGCGACGGGGGCCGATGCTATGCGGCACGGCGCGGCCACTCACGCGTTCAATGGCGCCAAGCACCTGCTTCACCGAGTGGCCTTCGCCATTGCCGATATTGTAGCGGCAGGACCCATGGCTTTCGAGCCTTGCCAGCACGCGCAAATGCGCATCCGCCAGATCGGTCACATGCACGTAATCGCGAATGCAGGTGCCATCCGGCGTTGGGTAATCATCACCAAAGATGGTCAGCGCCGGGCGCCGGCCAAGCGCCGCATCAATCGCGAGCGGCACCAGATGGGTTTCGGGGTTGTGGTCCTCCCCCGCGCGCCCCGCAGGGTCCGATCCGGCGGCGTTGAAGTAGCGCAGCGCGGCATAGCGCAGGCCATGAATACGTTCCGCCCAGGCAAGCGCGGTTTCCACCATCAGCTTGCTCTCGCCATAAGGGTTGCCGGGGGCAACAGGGCAATCCTCATCAATCGGTACGCGTTCAGGCTTGCCGAATAAGGCAGCGGTGGAAGAAAGCACGAAGCGCAAGCACCCGGCTTCAACCGCCGCTTCAACCAGCCGAACGCTATTGCCGAGGTTTTCCGCCAGGTAATGCATGGGCGATTTCATGCTTTCGCCCACCAGGGAAAGGGCGGCGAAATGCAGCACCGCATCAAAGCGCCAATTGGCGAAAACGCGCGCCAGTTCCGCGCGATCCGCAAGCGGTGCATGCACCAGCGTGGCTGCAGCAGGCACGGCACCACAGTGGCCTTGGCTGAGGTCATCAAGCACCACAACCTCATCACCGCGATCAAGCAGTGCCAGCACCGCATGGCTGCCGACGAAGCCGGCCCCGCCTGTCACCAAATAACGCGCCATATCCAAACCCTGCCTTACAGCTTCAAGGCCGGGGCGATGCCTCTGCCAGCCTTTCACTACGCGGTGCGTCCAGCGCGCGGAGATAGGCGGCATCAAGGCCGTAAATATCCCGGCGCATGACCACGGTTCCGGCTTCAACCATCACCGTGTCATAATGAAGGCGCACGGGGATGGATCGCGCCAAAGCAAAACCCTGGGTGGTGCCGCTTCCCAACACACGGTCAAACCGCTCACGGTTCCAGGCCGGCATGCCGCTGAAGGCTTCCGCCAGCAAATCCATCGGGCGTTCCAGACGGATGCAGCCGGATGAAAAAGCGCGATCCGGGCGGCGAAACAAATGCCTCTCCGGCGTGTCATGCATGAAGATGTCATCGCGGTTCGGCATGACAAATTTGATCCGGCCGAGCGCATTCACCTCACCGGGATCCTGGCGGATGATGAAGGGGAAGCGGTCCTTGGAATAGGCGCTGAAATCCACTGTGGTTGCGTCAATTTCCGTCAACTCACCATCAATGCGCTGATAAAGCCGATATCCCAATGCCCGCATCCGCCCGGGTTCACGCCGGAAGCGCGGCAGCAAATCCTCCCGCGCATTGCGATCCGGCACGCCCCAGGGCGGGTTGAATTGCACCGCGACCAGCCGGACATCCAGCATCGGTGTCTGCCGATCCACCCGCCCCACCACCACCGCCATATCCTGCACCACACGCCCGGCTTCGGTCAGCCTCAGGCGGAAATGGGGGATATTCACTTCAATCCGACGGTCAGCCGGGGCAGCCAAACCGCGCCGCATATCGAGTGCTACGCGAAGCTGCCCGATTCTGGCTTCCACTGGCGCATTCAAGGCGGCCAAGGTCAGGCGCCCGACCCGACCATCGGCTTCCAGCCCTTCATCCACTTGAAAACGCCTGACAGCGGCTTGCAAGCGCGCATCATAAACCGGGCTTTCCGCAGCCGGGCCGTGCAGCAATTCCGCATCCAGCAGCGCCAATCTTGCGCGAAGCGGCAGAACCCGCGCCGCATCCTGGACGCCTGGTTCCAAAAGGAAGGTCAGGTCGCCTTCAATCAATGGCCATCCACCGCGCGCCGCAATGGCCCTGAAACGTGCAAGCTCGGCCTTGATCGGCGCCGCTTCGGGGTGCAGCGCCGCCGCTTGGTCAAGCACATTTGCCGGGTCGGCGCTGGTGAAAAGCGCCTCCCGCCAGGCAGGGAAATTGGCCCTGAGTGCATCGCGCCTGATATCCACCCGCCCCGGCAGGGAGGCCACGCGCCCAAGCACCAAATCGCGCAGCGCTGCTTCCGCGCGGGCCATGACGAGCGCTTGGCCGCCGAGCGTGCTGCCTTCCGGCAGATCATAATGGCGCGGGTCAAGCCCATCTTCGCCAAGCGCTTGCAGCCGTGACGCGAGGCGTTCCACCGCCGTGCGGGAAGCGGCAACCGCACGCCTTGGGCGCGCAAGCATGCCAAGGACTGCGATGCCCATTCCCAAAACGGCCCTACGGCCCGCGAGTCTCCTGATTTCAAGCATGCGAAATCGTTAGCGCCTTGCACGCTTTGATGGCAACTCCCCCAGATGAATTCAGGGTTTGAAAAGCGTATCTTTTTGTGACGCCGCAAGTTCCTGCACCGTAATGGGCTTGTAAGGGGCGCGGGGGAGGAAATGGCCCACATTAGGCACAGCAACATTGCGTGTCTCAGCAATAATCGCGGCCACGGTCGGGCCGCAAAGGCGCCCCTGGCATGGCCCCATGCCGCAGCGCAGATAGGCCTTGGCCTGATTGGGACCAGTGGCGCCAATCGCCGCCGCCCAGCGCAAGGAACCAGCTGTTACTTCCTCACACCGGCAGATGATGGTCGTTTCATCAGGCGGCGCCAGCATTTCCTGCGAAGGCACATAAAGCGCATCCAAAAAGGGCCTAAGCGCGCGTGCCTTCAGCTGGGCTTTGGCGAAAGGCTCGGCGCGGGTGTTGCGTTCACCAGCGGAGATGCGCTTCAGCCGCGCCGCAGCATCCAGCGCGGCCAATTGCCCGCTGGCCACCGCCGCTTCCCAGCCGCCTATACCACCGCCATCCCCGGCAACTGCAATGCGCGCATGGGTTGAAGCACCAAAGAAATCAAGCTTCGGTCGCCAGCACAACTGCTTGGCGTCCCATAAATGTTCAAGCCCGATCGCCATTGAGATATGCGTTGAAGGCATCACGCCTTCATGCAGCAGCAGCGTGTCACAGGGTTCCGACCCACCTTCAAAGCGGAGCGACTGCACCCGCGCGCCACCATCGGCGCGCAATTGGCGGGCGCCTTGGATGATGCGCAGCCCCGCGCGCCGCGCGCCCAGAACCAGGGAAATGCCCGTGGCCAACTGGCCAAAACCGCTGAAAAAGCCGCCAGTTTCGAACAAGGTGCGCAGGATGGGTTGCGTGCGGGTTTCAACCAACACTGGCTTCACGCCCGCACGGATCAATTGATTGGCCAGCAGCCAGACCAAAGGCCCCTGCCCCGCCAGCACCACGCGCCCCGATGGCACAATCCCCCCGGTCTTGAGGGCGATTTGCGCGGCCCCCGCACTCATTACCCCAGGCAGGGTCCAGCCGGGGATAGGAACCGGCCTTTCCTGCGCACCGGTCGCGAGCAGAACGCGCTCAGCCGCCATTTCAAATGACTCCCCCTGGCGCGATAGGGAGAGAACACCCGTATCAGGGTCCAGCATCCAAAGCGTGGTGCCGGGGCAGTAAACCAGCTCAGCCGCACGAAACCTATTGATGAGTTCAAGCCCAGGCGCCAGATCACGCGTGAGGGCGGGATCGGCGGCAGCCAATTCAGCGGCGCGAAATACCTGGCCACCAGGTGCTGCATTTTCATCAATGACCACAACGGAAAGCCCAAGGCCGCGCGCTTCAAGGGCTGCCGCCATCCCCGCCGGCCCAGCACCCACAATGGCAAGATCGAACTTGCGCATGGCTTCGGGCACGGTGACGGGCACAAGGCTCATCTTTGCGGCTCGCGCGCGCCATGCTGGCGGCTGATGCGCATGCCCGCTTCAACGGTGACCATGCAGGCTTGGCGGTTTGGGGTGCCATCAATTTCCGCCAGGCAATCAAAACAGACGCCCATCATGCACCAGGGCAGGCGCAGACTGCCAGAAATGGGCGTTTCCCGTATGGCGGGCAGCCCTGCCAGAAGCACAGCTGCCGCAGCGCTGATGCCATTCGGCACCATCAAGCTACGACCTTCAACATAGACCTGAACGGCTTCAGGGCGATGATCGGGACGGGTGCGAAACATCAGAAGCGCCTGCCGGAAAAGGGCGCCAGGAAAGGATCAAGCGCGCCACGTGCAATCATGGGGGCCAATAGCTTGCCATGCGCTGCGGCCAATGTGACGCCAGAGTGGCAATTGACCGCGAAAGCACCGGGCAGGGCATCAGATTGCTCGTAAATTGGCAGGCCATCGGGCGACATGACGCGCAGCGCGGACCACGCGCGCACCACATTCAGCTTGCCAATCCAGGGAAAGCAAAGCGCAGCGCGATGTGCGATTTCCGCCATCACCGGCCGGGTCTGGCGCGTATCAAATCCCACTTCTTCAATACTATCGCCCAGCATCACGCTGCCTTCGCCGGTCTGGCGAATGGTGGTGGTAGGCATGGGCAAAACGGCGCGGGCGCGTTCAGTTACCAGCACCTGGCCACGCTGCGGGCGCACCGGCGCATAAAGCCCAAAATGCTGCGCCAGCCCGGCATTGCCGAGCCCCGCCGCCAGTACAATGCGTTCCGCCCGAATGTTGCCGGCTGAAGTATCAAGCAGAAAATTGAAGGGGGCGGTGGCGATGCCGGTGAGTTTGATATTCGGCAGGTAAACGCCGCCCATGGCGCTGAAGCTGTGATGCAAGGCGCGCAGCAGCGCCAGCGGGCTGACATGGCCATCATAAGGCGTGAAGGATGCCCCCACCACGGCAGGGCCAAGGCCTGGCAGCATTTCCCGCGCTTCCTGAGCGTCCAGCATGCGGTATTCAAAACCGTAATTGCCCGCTTCGCGCTTCATCTGCTCCATACGCTGGGCGCGTTCGTTCATTTCCTGACTGGAAAGGCAAAGATGAATGCCACCCGGCTGCGCCAGGGCCAGGGATTGGCCGGTTTGGTTTGTCAATTCTCGGTCAAGCTCGGCCCAGATTTCCGCGGACTGGCGCGTCCAACGCTGATAAGAAGGCGCGCCCAGCCCTTTGGACTGCACCCAGACCAAGCCGAAATTGCCGCGGCTGGCGCGATAGGCAGCGTCACCTTCATCAAGCAGCGCGACAGACAGCCCTTCGCGCCTGAGGCCCCAGGCAATGGCGGCCCCCACCAGCCCGCCCCCAATCACCATTGCGTCAAAGCGTCGTCCTGTCATGACAACACCATTTTATGCCTTTCCGGTTAAGGAAAGGTGCGGGATCAGCGCCCGCCCCCCACTTGCATGCAAGAAGCGGTCACATAGGAAGCGGCGTCTGAGGCCAGGAAAAGAATGCATTCCGCCACTTCCTCGGGCTTGCCAGGCCGGCCCATGGGCACCAGCGGCCCAAGCCGTGCGAGCCGATCCGGCGCGCCGCCGCGGGCATGGATTTCGGTTTCAATCAGGCCCGGATTGACCGCATTCACCCGCATGCCTTCCTGCGCCACTTCGCGCGCCAGGCCGATGGTGAGCGTATCCACCGCAGCCTTGCTGGCCGCGTAATGCACATATTCGCCAGCACTGCCGAGTTCTGACGCGCGGGAGGAGACATTCACAATCGCACCCCCCTTGCCGCCCTGCTTGGTGGACATGCGCTTCACCGCTTCCCGGCAGAACATGGCAAGGCCGGTGACATTGGCGCCCATGGTCTTGGCCCAGCCGGCATGGGTGATGGTCTCCAGCCGCCCGCGCGGGCCCGTGCCGCCAGCATTATTCACCAGCACATCAATGCGCCCAAAATGCTTCATGACCGCTTCAAAGGCGCCGATTGCATGCGCCTCATCCTCCACCGAGCCTTGCAGCAGCAGCACCTTCGCACCTGCCGCTTCACAATCGCGCTGCACGGCTTCGGCGCTGGCGCTATCCCGTTGATAGGTCAGGCATAGGTCATAGCCGCGTGCGGCGGCCATGCGCGCTGTGGCCGCGCCAATGCCGCGCCCGGCGCCGGTGATCATCATGACTTTGCGTGACATGGGCTCTCTCCCCTTTGTTTTCGCGGGCTTTATGCCATGGGATGGCGGGCTTGCCGATACCCGCGCGGCGGGTGAGCATGGCCCAAACGCCCCTTGAGGAAAACCATGTCCGAAATAGAGATCACCGATGATGCCGG
>CAMCZJ010000126.1 GCA_945886995.1 Asaia bogorensis | reverse complement strand
CGCAACACAGGTGAAAGCGGTAGCGGCCTTTTCAACGCGACGGTTGGTTTGCATGGATTTTTCACTCCTGAGAATCACACTTGTTGTGACGCGCTTAAGAAAAGCCCACTGTTGGTTGTGGAACAGTTAACAGGAATGGTTTCTGAGCGATTTTCTTGCTAAGAATTTTTTGGTATTAATCAAAAGTAAAATTTCTCAACCAAAGGTTCCCGCCATGGTGCAAATCAATGCCGAGCGCTTTCTTGCCGATCTTCATGAGCTGCGCAAAATCGGCGCCTATAAAACCGGCGTGCATCGGCCAACCTTTTCACCGCAGGATATGGAAAGCCGCCATTGGCTGATGGAAAAGCTGCGCGAATGCGGGCTGGAAGCCAGTATTGATGGCATTGGCAATGTTTATGGCCGCCATAAGGGGCCAGGGCCGCATCTACTGGTCGGCAGCCATATCGAAAGCCAGAATTACGCCGGCTGGCTGGATGGCGCGCTTGGTGTCATGGCCGGTGTTGCTTTGGCGCGCGCCGGCCTGCCTGTGGATGTCGCGGCTTTTGCTGATGAGGAAGGGCATTTCGAAGGCGGGTTCCTCGGCAGCCGCTCCATAATTGGCGAATTGACCGAAGAAGAAATTGACCGCAGCCGCAGCCGCAATGATGGCACACCCTTGCGTGACGCGCTGGCAGCAGCAGGGCTCGCGGGCAAGCCGCGCATGCAATTGGAACCCGGGCGGCATAAGGGTTTCTATGAAATGCATATCGAACAGGGCACCCAGCTTGAAGGCCAAGGGCTGCGTATGGGCGTGGTGACGGGCATTGTTGCCATCTGGCAATGGCGCATTCAGTTCCAGGGCCAGCAGGACCACGCCGGCGGCACCACCATGGCGGAACGCAAGGATGCCGGGCTTTCCGCTATGCGTCTGCTGGCTGCGATTGATCAGGAATTTCCGCGCATCTGTGGCCCGCGCAGCACATGGACCACCGGGCGCATCAGCCTTGATCCCGGCGCGCCTTCCATCATTCCCGGTAGCGCGGATGTGCTGTTTCAATTCCGCGATGTCTCCGTGCCCGTGCTGGAACGCATGGAAGCCGGGCTACGTGCCTTGGTGCAGGAAAGCAATCGGCGCGAAAAATGCCCTGCGACGCTGACGCAAATGAGCCGCGCAACACCCGCGATTTGCGATCCCGCCATGATGGCCGCGCTGGATCATGCCGCTGAGACGCATGCGCCCGGGCTTTGGCAGCAAATGCCCTCAGGTGCGGGGCATGATGCGCAATATATTGCGCGACTGATGCCCGCTTCCATGATCTTCGTGCCTTCCATTGGCGGCATCAGTCACCATTGGGCGGAAGACACGAAGGATGAGGATTTGGCGCTGGGCTGTCAGGTGCTTGCCAGCGCAGCGGAGAAGTTCTTGGCGGGGTGAATAACCCCGTTATTCCAGCTTGATATTGGCTTCCCTGATCACGCGACCCCATTTTTCGGTTTCACTGCGTAGAAAGCTATCTGCTTCAGCAACCGAATTGGGGCGCACCACCATGGCAAGTTGGGTGTAGCGCGCGGCTACTTCTGGGTCCTGCACAACCTCATTCAACGCCACATTCAGTTTTTCGATGATGGCCGCCGGGGTGCGGGCCGGGGCCAGGATGCAGTTCCATTCATAAGCCTCAAAGCCAGGCAGAGTATCGCCAATAGCCGGCAGGTCAGGAAATGCGGCGATGCGCCCGCGCCCAGTATGCGCCACGGCACGCACGCGCCCGCCCTGCACGAAGGGCAAGGACACATTCGAATTGCTGAAGAAATAACCAACCTGCCCGGCCACCACATCGGTCAAGGCCGGGCCGCCGCCGCGATAGGGGACATGGTTCACGGTGATGCCAGCAGCGCGCGTGAACAATTCCAAAGCCAGATGCTGCGCCGAACCATTCCCGGAAGACGCCCAATCAAGCGAGCCAGGCCGCGCCTTAGCGAGCGCAATCACCTCAGCCAAGGATTTCGGCGGTTGATTCGGGTGCATCACCAAAAGCATCGGCACCTGCATGGGCAGGAAAACCGCTTTCAAATCAACCAGTGCATCGAAGGCAACACGGATCAAAAAGGGGTTGATCGCAAGCGGTGTTGCATCATGCAAGATCGTATAGCCATCGGGTGTTGAGCGCGCGACTTCCGCCGCACCAATACTGCCCGAAGCGCCGGGGCGATTTTCAATCACGAAGGGCTGGCCGAGCTTCTGCGCCAGCTTCGGGAAAATCATGCGCGCCGTGGTATCGGCGCCGCCGCCAGGTGGCCAGGGCACGACCACGCGTACTGGGCGATTGGGCCAATCGCTACCCTGCGCCTTGGCGTTGATGGCAAGAAAGGGTGTCGCCAGCAGCGCCAATAGTGTGGCGCGGCGGCCAGGATTAAAGTGGGTCATCATAGGCCCTTTCATGCCGCGCGGCGAATAAGATCAGAAGCGCGTTCGGCCAACATCAACACTGCCGGGTGGATGTTTGACGAAGGCACAAGCGGAAATACTGAAGCATCCACCACGCGCAAGCCCTGCACACCACGCACGCGCAATTCCTCATCCACTACGGAACGCTGATCCGCGCCCATGCGATTGGTACCGCAGGGGTGGTACACCGTAGTCCCGGCGCTGCGGATGTAGTCAAGCATCTCATCCTCGGAACCCGTGACGGGGCCAGGGAACTCCTCGCGCTCAATCAACCCAGCGAAGGGCTGGGTGGCCGCAATGCGCCGGCCTAGCTTGGCGGATTCCAGCATGATGCGAATATCGGAAGGTGCGGTCAGGTAATTCGCGCGGATCACAGGTTTATCAGCAACATTGGGTGAACGCAGCGTCAAATCGCCACGGCTATCAGGGCGGCAGACGCAGAAATTGAAGGTGAAGCCGGGATGCTTGGCGAGTGAATTCGCCGAAGTGCCCTGATTGCCACCCAGGCTGAAATTGACGAATTGGAATTGCACTTCGGGTTCTTCAGACCCCGGCAGCACGCGGGCGAAAAGGCTTGCCTCCGAAGCGCCCACCGCCATCTGGCCCTTGCGGCGCAGCGCCCATTCAAGGCCAAGGCCCGCGGCGCGAATGGGGTTCGCCATGATTTCATTCAGCGTACCGCAAGGCTTGGTGCGATAGGCAAAGCGCACCATGAAATGATCCTGCAAATTCTTGCCCACTTCCGGCGCATTCACCTTCACCGGAATGCCCATTTCCTGAAGCGCATTTGCCTCACCAATGCCTGACAGCATCAGCATTTTCGGGCTTTCAATGGCACCCGAGGAAAGGATCACTTCCCGCCGCGCACGATAGGTTTCCTCCCCCGCCGGGCCGCGCACCACCACGCCAACCGCACGGCCATTTTCGATCAAAATGCGCTGGCCAAGCCGTTCCGTTTCCACGCGCAGATTGGGGCGCTTCAAAGCCGGGCGCAGATAAGCCACAGCCGGGCTCCAGCGCCGCCCGCGATGCACATTCAACTGGTTGGGCGCCACACCTTCATACCATTCGCCGTTATTGTCGCGGTTTCGGGTGAAACCAAGCTTGACGCAGGCTTCGACAAAAGCGCGGCAGCCAGGCGATGGTTCCGGCACCTCGCCAATCTGCATCGGGCCATCCTTGCCGCGGAATTCGCTTTCAGGCCCAGCGAAACTTTCCATGCGCTTGAAATAGGGCAGGCAATCTTCATAAGACCAGCCGCGCGCGCCGGATTGCGACCAGCGATCATAATCGCGCGGGCTGCCGCGCAGGAACACCAAGCCATTGACGCTGCCAGAACCGCCAATCACGCGCCCGCGCGGCCAATAGACGCTGCGCCCGCCAAGCTCCCCTTCCGCTTCGGTCTGGTACTTCCAATCGAATTTCTTGGTCACATAAAGCCGCGCAAAACCCATGGGGATGTGAATCCAGGGGTTACGGTCCCAGGGGCCGGCTTCCAGCATGGTGACACTCGTGCCCGGATCTTCCGACAGCCGGGTCGCCAAGACGCAACCGGCCGAGCCTCCACCCAGAATGACATAATCCGATTCATGTTGCGCCATGGCTGTTTCTCCCCCTGCCTTGTCCTGCCACCATGCCACCACCCCTGCGCAAGCGGCAATCATGTTCTATATAGGCAATATGGACCTTCCCCCGATCAGCGGCTTTTTTGGCTTCCTGGGCGCCTGCTTTGCGGCGGCGATGTCGGGGGCGGTATTCAAACCGGGGGCCTGGTATGAAGGCCTGGCCAAGCCGCCCTGGCGCCCGCCGAATTGGCTTTTTGGCCCCGCTTGGGCGCTGCTTTTCCTCATGATTGCCACTGCGGGTTGGCTGGTTTGGGGCCGGGCCGGTTTCGCCGGGGCCAGCCTTGCACTCTCAATCTATGGGGTACAATTGCTGCTCAATGCCGCCTGGTCGGGCTTTTTCTTCGGCATGCGGCGGATGGATCTCGCCCTTGCGGATTTGTGTTTGCTCTGGCTTTCCATCCTGGGCTGCATCATCACCTTCTGGCCCATTGATGAGAGGGCCGCCTGGCTCATGGTGCCGTATCTCGCCTGGGTGAGTTTCGCGGGGGTGCTGAATTGGACCATGTGGCGCATGAATCCGGGCGTGCAGCGGTGACCGCCTTGGCACTTATCGCCTGAGCGACGCTATGGCATGGTCCGCATTCACAAAGAGGATGACATCATGACCGAAACCATGAAGGCGGCGGTGGTAACTGCCGAGGGCGTGAAGGTGCAGCAGGCACCGCGCCCGGTTCCGGGACCAGAGCAGGTATTGGTGCGCGTGCGCGCGGCTGGGCTCAACCGCGCTGATCTTGGCGTGGCAGCAGGGCATGCACATGGCCGTATGGGTGGCGCCGGCACCATCCTCGGGCTGGAATTCGCCGGAGAAGTCGCAGCGGTGGGCGCTGGCGTTACGGGCATCAAGCCAGGTGATCGCGTGATGTGCGCCGGGTCTGGCGGCTATGCGGAATACGCCATTGCCGATATGGGCCGCGTGCAGCCCGTGCCGGATCGGAACATGTCCTGGGAAGAAGCGGCGACTTTGCCGGTGGCGCTTTCCACCATGCATGATGCGCTGATTTCCAATGGGCGCCTGGCCAAGGGTGAAGCGGTACTGATCCTGGGTGCTTCCAGCGGCGTTGGGCTGATGGGCATGCAAATCGCGAAGCATATGGGCGCGGGGCTGGTGATTGGCACCTCCACCAATGGCGAACGGCGGGCGCGGTTGAAGGAATTCGGTGCGGATCATGCGGTGAATACCAATGATGCGGATTGGGCGGATCAAGTGCTGGCGCTGACCGAAGGGCGCGGTGTGCAATTGGTGATTGACCAGGTCTCCGGCGGCACCATCAATGCCGCCATGCGCGCCACCGCCATTCTGGGCCGCATTGTGAATGTCGGGCGGCTTGGTGGTGCGCATGGCGATTTCGATTTTGATCTGCACGCCACGCGTCGCATTGCTTATATCGGTGTCACGCATCGCACGCGCAGTGTCGCCGAAATCCGCGAGGAAGAACGCGTCGCGCGGCGGGATTTGCGCAAGGGCGTGGATGAAGGCGTGTTCCATTTGCCGATTGACCGCGTCTTTGCCCTTGATGAAGCGGTTGAGGCTTTGGCGCATATGAAGGCCAATGCGCATCTTGGCAAAATCATCCTGAAGACCTGAAGGAAACCCCCATGGCACGCGACGCAAGCCTGATCATTCGTGGTGGTACGCTGGTGGATGGCACCGGCGCGCCGCCTTATGAGGCCGATATCGCCATTGGCGATGGGCGCATTCTGGAAATTGGCAAAATCTCGGCTCGCGCGCCTGAGGAGATTGACGCCAAGGGTCTGATCGTCACGCCTGGCTTTGTTGATATCCATACCCATTACGATGCCCAAGCCACCTGGAGCAGCCGGCTACTTTCTTCTTCCATCAATGGCGTCACCACGGCGCTGCTTGGCAATTGTGGTGTGGGCTTCGCGCCCTGCCGGCCTGAGCGGCGCGACATGCTGGTGAAGCTGATGGAGGGTGTGGAGGATTTGCCGGAGGTGGTGCTGACCGAAGGCCTGCCCTGGAATTGGGAAAGCTTCCCCGAATACATGGATGCTTTGGATGCGCGGCCCTATGACATGGATGTCGCCGCCATGGTGACCCATGCGCCCTTGCGCGTGCATGTGATGGGTGAGGCAGCCGAAGCCCATGCGGTGGCGACCCCTGAACAATGCGCCGAGATGGCGCGGCTGACCGCGGAAGGTTTGGCTGCCGGTGCGCTTGGCTTTTCAACATCGCGCGCCATTGCGCATCGCACCCTGGATGGGCGGCATATTCCAACCCTTGGCACGCCGGAGGCGGAGTTAGAGACCATCGCCCGCGCCATTCGCGCGCAAGGTTCGGGCTGGATGCAGGTGATTTCGGATTTTGACGATCCGGAAGACGAATTCGCGCGGCTGCAACGCATTGCGGCGGCGTCGGGTCGGCCCATGACATTCTCGCTATTGCAACGGGAATCCAAGCCGGGGCTGTGGCGCTGGCTGCTGGATAAGGTTGAATCCGCGCATGAGGCCGGTGTGCCCATGTATGGCCAGGTGATGGGCCGGCCCGTTGGCTTGATGTTCGGCTTTGAGCTATCGCAGCATCCCTTCCTGATGCGCGCTTCCTATCAGGCGATTGCACATCTGCCCTTTGAACAGCGCATCGCTGCGCTGCGTGATCCGGCGTTGCGCGCACGCATTATTGCGGAGCCCACTGAAGACTCGGCGCTGCGTGTGCGGCTGAATAATTGGGAAAAGATCTTCCCACTGGGTGATCCGCCAGATTATGAGCCTCCGCCGGAAAAATCCATCGCTGCCATGGCGGCGGCGCGCGGGGTGGACCCGGCGGCGCTTTGCTACGATTTGATGATGGAACAGGATGGCCGCGCCATTCTGAACCGCCCCATTCTGAATTATGCCGATGGAGATTTGACCGCCATCCGCAGTATGGTGACGCATCCGCATACGCTGATGGGGCTTGGCGATGGTGGCGCGCATGTTGGCTATATCTGCGATGCTTCCTGCATGACACATATGCTGGTGCATTGGGCGCGGGATCGCGCGCGCGGGCCGCGCCTGCCGCTGGAATTCGTGGTGAAGCGCATTTCGCGTGACAATGCGCATGCGCTCGGCCTCAAGGATCGGGGCGTGCTGGCGGTGGGGCGCAAGGCCGATATCAATGTGATTGATTTCGGCCGGCTGGCGCTGGAGATGCCCAAAATGAATTACGATCTGCCTGCCGGCGGCAAGCGCCTGATCCAAAAGGCTGATGGCTATGTCGCCACCATCGTTGCCGGCACGCCGGTCTATCGCGAAGGTGAGGCAACCGGCGCGCTACCCGGGCGCCTGGTGCGGGGCGCCAAGGCAGCGTGACAGTTTAGCCCACCGCTGCCGGCAAGCCCGCCCAGATTTCGTCTAGGCTGAGCGGGCGTGCCATCAGCCCCTGATCGGCGCACCAGCGTGAAGCCAATTCCAGCGCTGGGTTCAGTGCCGCGCGGCTACGTGGCGCTGTGCCGGCAGCGTTGAATTGGCGCAGCAATTCAGCCACCAGCGCGGCATCGCGCGCATGGGCGCTCTTCATCACCACAAGATGGTTCACCGGCTTGAAGCCGTAGCGCGCGTGAAAGGCTGCACCCGCCGCGGCGGGGTCTGGGAAAACCGTGCGCACATCATCACCCTCGGGCAATTCAAACCCCATGATGGCGGCATCAAGCGCGCCGCTTTCGAACATGCCATTCAGGGTTTCCCCCGTACCGGCACGCTGCACCCAGGGCGGGTCGCGGAAGCTTGGTTCATGCGCGTCTTCAAATGTCACCCAACGCATCGCATCCGCGCGCAGTCCAAAGCTTTCCTGCAAGACGCCCCTGATCCACATGCCGGTGGTTTGGCTATAGGCGCGCACACCAATGCGCTTGCCGGCCAAATCGGCGGGGCTGTTTATGCCCTTACCGGCGCGGCAGAACATCGCCGTTTCCTGAAAGCGTTCCGCCACCACCAGCGGCAGCAGCACCAAATCGCGCCCGGCGGCTTTCGCCATCAGAAAAGTCGCAATTGCCATTTCGCTGATGTCAAAACGCCCTTCGCGCACCATGGGCGCGAAAGCCTTGCTGATGGGCTTCACCACCTGCATCGCCAGGGTTAGCTCGGCACTTGCCGTCTCTCCGCGATGCAGCGCCATGGTATGCGGGTAATCATCCACGCAAATGGAAAGTGTGGCGGCATTCATGCGCCAATCTCCTCAAAGAAAGCATCCACCAAGGCGTTGAAGGCGGCTGCGCGTTCGAAATGCCCGGAATGGCCGGCCTTGTGCAGTAGGGCATAGCGCGCACCTGGAATGGCACTTGCCATGGCGCGGGCGGCGAAGGGTGGCAGCACGATATCTTCCTCGCTTGGAATGAACAGCAGCGGGCATTGCGCGGCGGCGAAGGATTCCGGGGCGCGATTGCGCCCTGCCTGGAGCCGTGCGCGTACCGCTTCGCGATCAAAGCCACCGGTCAGGCCATAGACATGGTTATAGAGGTGATAAAGCGCCGGCTGTTCCACCGCCATGCGCGCGCCGGCTGCCGGGTTGATATGGCGCTTGAGCGCAGCCTGACGCGCCGCAGCGCTTTCATCTTGCCAGGTTTTCAGGCGTGACCGTTCCGGCTCACGCATCTGGCGCGGGTCGAGCGTACCGGTAGTGGCGCCCAGCACCAAAGCCTTCACGCGGCCCGGGCGCAGCAGCGCATATTCAACACCGGTCCAACCGCCCATGGATTGGCAAATGATGCGAATATCCCCAAGGCCAAGCTCATCCACCAAGGCTGCCAGATCGGCGGCATAGGCCGCAGGATCAGGCCCCTCTGCTGGTGCGGTAGAAGGGAAAAAACCGCGATGCGAAAAGGCAACGCAGGTATAGCGCGGCGCGAAATGCGCCACCTGCTGCCACCAGGACATGAGATTTCCGCCAAGCCCATGCGCGAAAACAATCGCAGGGCCTTCGCCCGTGACTTCATAGCGAATGCGCGCATCGGGCCGTTCTATCCAGCCGGCGCGGCGCGGTGGGGCAGT
>CAMCZJ010000125.1 GCA_945886995.1 Asaia bogorensis | reverse complement strand
GCCACGGGTCGTGCGAGCAGCCCGGTGGCTGATGTGCGCGTGCGTCAGGCGCTGAATTACTGCATTGACCGTGATGGCATGGTGCAATTGCTGAATGGCACCGCTGAGCCTTCCGCGGGCTTTGTGAAGGCGAATGACCCCACCTTCGGCAATCCGCAAAATCGCTATCGGCTGGACCCCGCGCGGGGCCGCGCCTTGCTGGCGGAAGCGGGGTATAACGCGCAGCGCCCGCTGACGCTTAAGGTCGGCATATCCAATTCCGGTTCGGGCCAGATGCTGCCGCTGCCGATGAATGAATTCCTCCAGCAATCGCTGCAACAAAATTGCGGCGTGCGGGTGAATTTCGACGTGGTGGAATGGAACACGCTGCTGGCCGCACTCCGCTTCCCGCCGGATCAGCCGGCCTGGCTTGGCGCGGATGCGGTGAATATCAGCCTTTATTCGTCTGATGCCTCAGCCTTCGCGCGTTGGTTCCTGTCTTCCAATTTCGCGCCGCGCGGTTCGAATAATGGCCATTGGAAGGATGACCAATTTGATGCCGCCTTCGCTGAATTGGAACGCGAACGCGACCCCGCGAAGATCAACCAACTGCTTGCCACCGCCCATGCGCGGCTGGTGGATAATCCCCCCTGGCTTTGGATTGTGCATGATCTGAACCCCCGCGCCATGAGCCGGCGCGTGACGGGCTTCACCTCGGCCCAATCCTGGTTCCAGGACTTAACCACGGTGGATTTGCGCTGAACCCCGCACCCTTTTGCGGCGCGTGCTAACGGAAAGGGGCAGTCCCAGGCTGCCCCTTTTTTGCTTCATTCATTCAGCATCAAACACTCAGCAAGCGCCTGCTCCAGACCATCAGGCCAAGCGTGGCGATGGCCGCGACAACGAATACCGCCGCATAGCCCGACATGTGCAGAATGGTGCCGAACACCAGCGCGCCGATGCTCTGGCCAAAAAACAGCGCCATGGCGAAGGCCGCCACCGCCGTGCCGCGCGCTTCCGGCAACGCCTCGGTCGCGCGTGCCTGCAAGACGCCATGCAGCATGTAGAAGGCAAGGCCGAGCCAGAATTGCATTGCCGCGACCACCAGCCCATTCGGCGCAAAGGCCGTCCCCACCAACCCAGCGGCCAGCAACACTCCGCCCAAAGTCAGCAAGCGCTTTTCGCCAAGGCGCGCCACCAGGCGTTTCGCAAGCCGCGTGTAGGTAAAGGCGCCAAGCCCAAAGCCCGCCACCACCAGCCCCGCCATGGCTGGCGAATAGCCGAAACGCTCGATCAATAGCGAACCGGTCAGCGGAAAAGCGCCACCAAACAGCGCAGCGCCATCAATAAAGGCCGCCACCATCAGGCGCTGCCCGGCAGGGCGCGAGAATAGCGTCAGATAGGGCCGGAAACTGCCACGAAAACCGCGCCCGGCTTTAGATGCCTCGGCCCGCCAAAGCTCGTTCCCGAGCCGCCGCCCCAGCAGCACAGAGACCACCAGCGCCAGCAAGGCCAGCACCAGGAAGGAAGCGCGCCAGCCGGCCAAGTCTGCCAGCACGCCGGAAAGCGGCCCGACCAGCAATTGCGCCATCACCATGCCGGTCAGGAAGCGCCCGATGGTGGCCTGCCGCTCAGCATAGGGCACCGCATCGCCAATCCAGGCGAGCGCCAAAGGAATAACCGCCCCTGCCAAAAGCCCCGTGAGCGTACGCAGCGC
This sequence comes from Asaia bogorensis, assembly GCA_945886995.1. Lineage (GTDB taxonomy): Bacteria > Pseudomonadota > Alphaproteobacteria > Acetobacterales > Acetobacteraceae > Neoroseomonas > Neoroseomonas bogorensis_A. The sequence continues at coordinate 7,389 of CAMCZJ010000125.1, read as the reverse complement.
CACCATGGCCGAGAGGTCCCAAGCCAGCGCGCAGGCCGCCAAGCCAAAGCCATAAAGCAGCAAGGCAAACCACGCGACGCGGAGCTTGCCATAACGATCCCCAAGCGGCCCGATCACCACCTGCCCCGCGCCATAGGCAATCGAAAACCCAGCCAGCACCGGCGCAGCACCCGCCACCGTCACGCCGAAATCCGAAGCGAGAGACGGCAGCAGCGGATCAAGCATGCGAATGCCGCCTCCGGTCGCGAAAGCGGCCAGGGCCAAAAGCGGCAGGATGGAAAGATCGGTCTTCAAGCCCCCGGAATGGGCGCCGGGGGCTTGGGGGTCAAGTCAGCAGCGCCGCGTCAAATCGCACGCGCGGCCCGCAGCGCGGCGATTTCCTCGGCAGTGAAGCCAAACTCGCCCAGAACCTGATCAGTATGTTCGCCCCGTTCCGGGGTTGGGTTCCGCGCACAGGCCACACCCGCAATCTGCATCGGCGCGCGCACCAGGGCGATTTCACCAAGGGCGGGATGGGCCACCGGCATCGCCATGCCCAGATGCTTCACCTGCGTATCGGCAAAAACCTGGTCCATGGTGTAAACTGGGCCACTCGGCACGCCGGCCTTGTTCAGCCCTTCCACCCATTCGGCGGTGGTTTTTTCGATCAGGCGCGATTGCAGCAGCGCATTGGTCTTGTCGCGATTGGCGTGGCGCGATTTGTCGGTGGCCAAGGCAGGGTCCTTGGCTTCTTCGGTAATGCCAAGTGTGGCAACAATCCGATCCCACATTTGCTGCCCGCCACCGGCCAGGTTCATCAGCCCATCCTTGGTGCGGAACAGGCCGGTCGGCGTCGTTGTTGGGTGGTCATTGCCGGCCTGGCCCGGGATATCGCCCTTCATGGTCCAACGGGTTGCCTGGAAATCCATCATGGCAATCATGGCTTCCAGCAGGCTGGTATGCACCCAGCGGCCCTTACCGGTGGTTTCGCGTTCCAGCAGCGCCACCAGAATACCGATCGCGGTGTACAGCCCCGCCGTCAGGTCCGCGACAGGAATGCCCGCGCGCACCGGGCCCTGGCCGGGCAGGCCGGTCACGCTCATGATGCCGCCCATGCCCTGGGCAATCTGGTCAAAGCCGGGCCGCTTGGCATAGGGCCCATCCTGGCCGAAGCCGGAAATCGAGCCCAGCACAATGCGCGGATTGACTGCCGATAGCGCAGCGAAATCAATCCCCAAGCGTTCCTTCACATCCGGACGGTAGTTTTCCACGACAACATCGGCCTTGGCGACCAGGCGGTGGAAGGCCGCCAACCCCTCAGGCGCCTTCAAATTCAGCGTCATGCCGCGCTTGTTGCGGTGGGTATTCTGGAAATCCGGCCCATGGCGCTCTCCGCCCATGCCCTTGCCCGTATCAACCTCATCGGTTGCTTCGACCTTGATCACATTCGCGCCCCAATCAGCGAGCTGACGCACGCAGGTGGGGCCGGAACGGACGCGCGTCAGGTCAAGCACGGTGAAGCGGGAAAGCGGCATCATGGCGGTGTCTCCGTCGGAATTCGGTGCCTTGTTGGCATTCTGTCTGGCCCTCGGCAAGGGAGCGGGTTGACGCGCCAGCACCGCGCGTTACCCATGCGCATCCCAAAGTCGAGGAACCTGACCATGAGCGAAGACCTGCTGCACGAAATCCGCGAAGGCGGCATTGCTTGGACCACCTTCAACCGCCCGCAAGCGCGCAATGCCATGACCTTCGCCATGTATGCGCGCTTGGCAGAACTGGCCGATGAAATCAGCGCCGATCCCGCTATCCGCGTATGGGTGATTATGGGCGCTGGCGGCAAGGCTTTTGCGTCTGGCACCGATATCTCCCAATTCCGCGAATTCCGCACCGCCGAGGATGCGCTGAATTATGAAGCCCGCATTGACAAGGTGCTGGGCGCGCTTGAGAGCTGCACCAAGCCCGTGATCGCTGCCATCACTGGTGCCTGCACGGGCGGCGGGCTTGGTATTGCCGGCTGCTGCGATATCCGCATTGCTGACAAGGCCGCACGCTTCGGCCTGCCGATTGCGAAGACGCTCGGCAATATTCTGAACATGCACAATTTCGCGCGCTTCTATGCGTTGGTCGGCCCCGCCGCCGTGACCGAAATGATCATGACCGCGCGGCTGTTTTCCGCCGATGAGGCAAAGCATATCGGCCTGATTTCCGAAATGCTGGAAACACCCGATGATGTGGCTGCGCGTGCCATGGAATTGGCGACCAATATCTCGGGCCTCGCACCGCTCACGCTCCGCGCCACCAAGGAAGCGATCCGTAGGCTGCGCAAGGCAACCAGCGAGGTTGAGGGTGATGATCTGGTGACCATGTGCTTCACCAGCGCCGATTTCCAGGAAGGGGTCAGCGCCTTCCTGAACAAGCGCGCCCCGCAATTCACCGGGCGGTAGTTGCAACAAGCCGGGAGGAAACAATAAAAAACAACATCACGCGCCGAGGCCTCGGCGCGCTTTCGCTTGCGAGCGTATTGCCCGCACCAGTCAGCGCACAGCCGGATTACGCTTCGCGCGCCATGACGCTGCTGGTGGGCTTCGTGCCTGGCGGCGGCACACAAGCCGACGCGGCGGCAATGCTGAAGAACGATGCCGAGCGTTATGCCGCGCTTATTCGCTTGATTTGAGCGTTTGATTGATGGGCCCGGCTTCACCTTGGCCGATCAGCCGCGGCCAATCCTCTCCCAATACAATTCCAGTTGCTGCAGGGCGCCATCCACCAGGCGTGGTGGTGGCTGCAGCCAAACGCCAGCCCCTTCCGCGCGCACCTGCCGCACCTGATCACCGCCAATGCGTTCTGCCAGATTGCTGTCATCCACGCGGGTGATCAGCATCTGTCCGTCAAAGGTATAGTTGCCCGTATAGGCGGACCAAAAGCGCTTCACGCCTGGCGGTAGCACGGCGCGGCCATCGCCGGTTGCGGCCTGCATGCGTTCTGGCCCGAATTGGACAATGCCGGTGGGTTCCGGCCCGTATTGATGCTGCGCCAGCGGCTGGCCCGCCGCATCGGTGGCGCGCACGCGCAACAATTGCCAAGTGCCAAGCAGGGAAATCATCGGGTTCCTTTCAGGCCGCCGCCCGCGTATCTTCCAGAATCATGGACGCAGCTTTTTCGCCGATCATGATGGAAGGTGCATTGGTATTGCCGGCCACCACGGATGGCATGATGGAAGCATCGGCCACGCGCAAGCCTGCGATACCATGCACACGAAGCCGCGGATCAACCACGCTATTGCTGCCAATGCCCATGGCGCAGCTGCTGGACGGGTGATGATTTGTCGTGCCGGTTTCGCGCACGAAGCGTTCCATATCTGCTTCGCTGGCAACAGCATCACCCGGCGCCAATTCACCAAGGGCAAGCGGCTTGAGGGCCGGTTGTTCCACCAGCCGCCGCACGAGCTTGATGCCGCTGATCATGGCGCGCATATCATAATCGGAAGCAAGAAATCCGAAGGTAATCGCCGGTGAGGCCATTGGATCAGGGCTTGCCAGCCGCACTGTGCCGCGCCCTTCGGGGGCCAGATGCACGGGGCTTAGCGTGAAGCCCGAAAACGGGTGCGGGATCACACCTTTTTTGGAGCGTTCAAGCGTGCTCCATTCCAGCAAATTGATCTGCAAATCCGGCTGTTCCAGGCGCGGATCGGACCGTGTAAAAAGCCCCGTGCGCACTGCATTCACTGCCATGGGGCCGCTGCGGAACAATCCATATTGCAGGGCTGCGGCTATTTTGCGTGGCCAGCTTTTTTCCAGATCGTTGAAGGTAACAGGTTTGGCGCAACGCCACATCAAATAGACGCAGAAATGATCATGTAGATTGGCGCCCACCGCCGGCATATCGCGCAGTACCGGAATGCCCATGGTTTGCAAATGCTCAGCCGGCCCAAGCCCTGACAATTGTAGCAGTTGCGGCGACCCATAGGCCCCACCTGAGACAATCACCTCCTGCCGGGCGCGCACAAGCTTAAGCCCACCGCGGTCCTGATATTCCAGGCCCGTGGCGCGGCCATTTTCAATCACCACGCGCGTGGCATGGGCATTGGTGCGGATATCAAGATTGGCACGGCCCTTGGCGGGCGCCAGATAGGCGCGGGCTGAACTCCAGCGCCGATTGGCTGCGGTGGTGGATTGGTAATATCCCGTGCCTTCTTGCGCCTTGCCGTTGAAATCCGGGTTGCGCGGAATGCCTGCCTGCTCCGCCGCGTTGATCATGGCCTCGGTCAATTCTGTCGTGCCGGTGTGGTCCGAGACATTAAGCGGCCCGCCTACCCCGTGGAATTCATCCGCCCCGCGTGCCTGGTTTTCGCTTTTCTTGAAGTAAGGCAGCACGGAATCATAATCCCAGCCCGTACAGCCGCGCTGGCGCCAGCCATCATAATCGCGCGGATTGCCCCGCATATAAACCATGCCATTGATCGAACTGGTGCCGCCGAGTGTCTTGCCGCGTGGGACAAAGAACTTTCGGTCATTCAGCTGTTTTTGCGGCTGGCTTTCAAAGCACCAATTAATCGCCGGATTGGCATAGGTTTTCGCAAAACCGAGCGGAATATGAATCCAGGGGTTGCGATCCGGCGGCCCCGCTTCCAACAAGCACACCGAATAGCGCCCATCTTCCGAAAGCCTGGCCGCCACGGCCGCGCCGGCGGAACCCGCGCCGGAGACGACAAAGTCAAAAACCCCGGCTTCTTCAGCGGTACTGGTCATGCCGCTTCCTTCCATTGGCCATCCACGCCCACCAGCCGCCCTGCATGAAACACCCGTCGGCGCGGCGGATGCGCGCCAATCGCATCCGGAATATTCTCCGCAGCGATGGTGAAGAAATGCGCGGGATTGCCGGGCGCTATGCCATAATCCGCAATGCCCAGCGCCGCCGCGCCTTCCGATGACACCATACTGAACAGTTCCAGGATCAGCGGATCATGGCGCAAATCCTCCCGCCAGCCGATCACGGAAGCGCGTTCCAGCATATCGGCATTACCATAGGGGCTCCAGGTATCGCGCACATCATCATTGCCGCAAAACACCCGCACGCCGGCGCGGCGCAGCAGCATCAAGGGCGGCATGGTGGCATTGCCCGCGCCATGCGTCACCAAAGCAACACCGCAGGAAGCCATCAATTCTGCGGCGGCTTTCTGTTTTGATTCTGAAATGCCGCCCAGGCAGAAACCATGGCTGATCGTGGCGCGCCCAGCCATGCCATGCGCGCGCACACGGGCGCAGATTTCCTGCAGGCTGAACAGGCCAAGCTCGCCCGGTTCATGCAAATGAATATCCACGCCAACGCCGCGCTTTTCCGCGATGGCGAAAATGCCGTCCAATTGCCCACGCGGGTCACGGTCCACCTCGCACGGGTCTATGCCACCCACCAGCTCCGCCCCTGCGCCAATGGCCGCATCCAGCAAATCAAACATGGGCTTGCCGCCGGCGCGCATCACGCCCGCCTGCGGGAAGGCCACTATCTGCACCGTCGCGGCTGCCTCATGCGCCTCCCGCGCCGCCAGCACGCCTTCAAGCGCGGAGAGCCCAAAGGCCGGCGTGATATCGGCATGGGTGCGGATATGCGCCGTGCCATTGGCCACACAGCGCCGGATCAGCGCCCCCGCCCGCGCGGCGGTATCGAGCGGCAAAGAAGGCAGCAGCCTTTCATCTGTCGCAATCCGGCTCATGCGGAAAGGCTCTGCCGCATGCGGGGTCCAGGGCAGGCCAAAAAGCGTCTTGTCCAGATGCATATGGCCATCCACCAGGCCGGGCAGCAGCAAATCCCCGCCCAAATCCAGCACCTGGCTGGCCGGGGGTGCCGGGGCATCAGCGGGCAGGATGGCGGCAATCCGCCCATCCTTCAGCGCTAGGCGCTGTCCCGGTGGCCCGCCATCGGCCAGGCGAAAATTCTGCAAAACCTTGTCATAGGGCGCTTCAGCCATGCCCTTCCTCCCCAATCTGGTGTGGCGCACTGCGCCCCACCAAGCCATTCGGGGGATGATGCGGGCCGCTTTCCGCCAGCGTCAATCGGTTTCGGCTGCGCTTATGGTTGACGGATAGCCCCTGCTCTCCCTATAGACCCCCACCCCGCCGGGGCGGCCCGTCATTGGCCCGCCGCCGGCGCTCTTTCTTTGCCGTATGGCTACGACCCCTCGGGAGAAGTATCGTGAAGCGTACCTATCAGCCCTCCAAGCTCGTCCGGAAGCGTCGCCATGGCTTTCGCTCCCGTCTTTCGACCGTGGGCGGCCGCAAGGTGCTGGCCAATCGCCGCGCCAAGGGCCGCAAACGCCTTTCCGCCTGAAAACAAGCTTCGCGCGGAGTGGGGTGATGGAGCGGCTTGATTCCGGCGCCGCACCATTGCTGGCGCCTGCCCGACAGCTTGATCGCCTCAAGAAGCGGCGGGAATTTCTGCGCGCTGCGGCGCGAGGCAAACGTGCAGCCCGGCCAGGCTTGGTGCTGCAAGCGCTGGCCGTGCCCGAACCCTCGCTCAGGCTTGGTTTCACCGTGACGAAGAAAATCGGCAATGCCGTGATCCGCAACCGGGCCCGCCGGCGCCTGAGGGAAGCCGCGCGGCTGACCTTGCCGGGGATGGAGCTTTCCGGCTGGGATCTGGTGCTGATCGGGCGCGATGCCACCGCCGAACGCCCCTTTCCGTTGTTGATCGAGGATCTGCGCGGCGCGCTCCGCCAAGCGGGTGTTGCGCCATGAGCCTGCCCGCCGTTGCGCTGAAGGGCTGCGTGCATGCGTATCGCTATACGCTGCGCGGCATTATCGGCAGCCACTGCCGCCATTACCCGACCTGCAGCGATTACGCGCTGGAAGCTTTGGAAGACCATGGCGCGCTGCGCGGCACCTGGTTGACCACGCGGCGCATCCTGCGCTGCAACCCCTGGACCCAAGGCGGCTACGACCCTGTACCCCGCCCCAAAAACACCAAAGGCTGAGCACCCGCCATGGATCAGAAGCGTCTGTTCGCCGCGATTGCGCTTTCAATCGGCATATTGCGGTTGTTTGATGTCTATAAGCGCATGATGGCGCCGCCCGAAGCGCCGGCGCCCATCACGCAACAGGTGCCGGCGCCAGCGGTGCCCGCGCCGGCGGCTTCCGGCGCGCCCGTGCCGGCCACACCCATTCTCACCGCGCCTTCCCAGCAGGAAGCGGCGCCGGTCACCCGTGCGCCCGCGCAGCGCATCGCGATTGAAAGCGCCTCGGTCGCTGGCAATCTTAATCTGCGCGGTGCGCGCTTGGATGATCTGGTCCTGCTGCGCCATCGCGAAACCACCGATGCGGGTTCGCCGCCTGTGCGCCTTTTCGCGCCGCGTGATTCCGCCGCGCCTTACTTCGCGCAATGGGGTTGGACCGCCGCCGATGGCCGCACCAAGGTGCC
>CAMCZJ010000124.1 GCA_945886995.1 Asaia bogorensis | reverse complement strand
GATACGCTGCGCGATCTGCGCACCGAAACCGTGGTTGGCAATGTGACGATGCGCGGCATTGACCAACAGGGCAGCATGGGCACCTGGGTGGGTGAAACCACGCAGCGCAATGGCCAGGGCACCATGCGCAATGCGCGCTATGCCGATGGGGCCGATTACATGTTCCCGGAAGAAGAAGTGCGGGCCGCGCGCCGGGCTTGAGCGTGGAATTCAGCTTTCTGCTGGTCCAGGCGCTTTCGGGCCTGGCCAGCGCATCCTCGCTTTTCATCATCGCCTCGGGCCTTACGCTCGTGTTCGGCGTGACGCGGATTGTGAATTTCGCGCATGGGTCGTTTTATATGCTCGGCGCCTATGTGGCGGTGACGATTGTGCCTTGGCTGTTGCAGATTGAAAGATCGCCGACGCTGTTCTTTGTCGGCGTGCTGATTTCCGCCTGTGTGGTGGGTGTGCTTGGCGTTGTGATGGAAGTTTTACTGCTGCGGCGCATCTATAAGGTGCCGGAGTTGTTTCAATTGCTGGCGACCTTCGGCGTGGTGCTGATGGTGCAGGATGCGGTGCTGTATCTTTGGGGGCCGCTGGATATTGCCGGACCGCGCGCGCCAGGGCTGCGCCATGGCGTGATGATCCTGGATCAGCGTTTTCCGGCTTATGAGCTTTTTCTGATCGCCGCCGGGCCGGTGGTGCTGGGGCTTTTGTGGTTGCTGATGCATAAGACACGCTTTGGCATTTTGCTGCGCGCTGCCACGCGGGACCGCGACATGGTGGGCGCGCTTGGCGTCAATCAGGCTTTGCTGTTTACCGGCACGTTATTCCTGGGCGCTTTTCTGGCGGGGCTGGGTGGTGCCTTGCAGATACCAAGGGTTTCCGCTTCCGCGCAGATGGATCTTTCCATCATCACCGAAGCCTTTGTGGTGACGGTGATTGGCGGCATGGGCTCCATCGGTGGCGCTTTTCTTGCTGCGCTGCTGATCGGGCAATTGCAGGCTTTCGGCGTGCTGATCTTCCCGAAGATCACGCTGGTGCTGGTGTTCCTGTTAATGGCGCTGGTGCTGGTGGTGAAGCCCTGGGGCTTGCTCGGCCGGCCGGAAAGCGCTGCGGGTCATACCGCTTTGCCTGAGGGCATCATGCAGCCGCGCGGCTTTGCGATGGCAGAGAAATTGCTTTTGCTGTTGGCGGTGCTGGCGGCGGCTTCCGTGCCAATCTTTGGCGATACCTATACCATCAAGGTCGCGACTGAGGTTTTGATCTTCGCCCTTGCCGCGTTTTCGCTGAATTTCCTGGTGGGCAATGGCGGCATCGTGAGCTTCGGCCATGCCGCCTATTTCGGCCTCGGCGCCTATGCGAGTGGGCTTCTGGTGACGAAGCTCGGCATGCCGATGGAACCGGCGCTGATCGCCGCCCCTTTGGCGGGCGGGTTTTTCGCGGCGCTATTCGGTTTTTTCATTGTGCGATTACAGGGCATTTATCTGGCGATGCTGACCCTTGCCTTCGCACAAATTGCCTATGCGGTCTGCTTTCAATGGGTGGAGGTCACCGGCGGCGATAACGGCATTGTCGGTGTTTGGCCTTCGGCCTGGGCCGCATCACGCAGCGCCTATCATTACATTGTGCTAGTCGCGGCACTGGCGGGCATTTTGGCGCTCCGCCATGTGATCTATGCACCCTTTGGCGCGAGCCTGCGCGCCGCGCGAGATTCAGCGCAGCGCGCTGAAGCGATTGGCATTGATGTGCGGACCCATCGCTGGCTTGGCTTCACCATTGCCGGTGCGGCGGCCGGCTTGGCGGGTGGGCTATACGCGTTTTCCAAAGGTTCGATTGATCCGACTTTGCTTGGCATTCCGCTGTCGGTGGATTTTCTCGCGATGATTCTGCTGGGTGGCATGCAAACCGTGATGGGGCCGGTGCTGGGGGCGGCGGCTTTTCACAGCATCAAGGATGTCTTTATGCCGCTCACGGATCATTGGCGCTTTCTGCTAGGGGCTTCCATTATTGCGCTGGTGCTGATTTTTCCGCGCGGGCTTGGTGGCGCATATGCAGCGCTGCGCGCGCGGTTTTCGGGTAGCGTGCCATGACGCTGCTGGTTGTGAAGAATCTCAACAAGAATTTCGGTGGCGTGGTGGCGGCGCAGAATGTGAGTTTCTCGCTGGCGGCCGGGGAAATTCTTGCGATGATCGGCCCAAATGGCGCGGGCAAATCCACCAGCTTCAACATGGTGGGCGGGCAATTGCGCCCCGATAGCGGGCGCGTGCTGTTGGCGGGGCAGGACATCAGCGGCCTGCCGCCGCGCGCCATTTGCCGGTTGGGCGTGGGGCGTAGCTTTCAGGTTGCGCAGACCTTTCTTTCCATGAGTATTGCCGAAAATCTGCAAATGGCGCTGATTGCCCATGCCGGCCGCACGCGCGATATGCTGGCACGCAGCAGTGCGCTGTTCCGTGATGAAGCGCTTGCCCTGCTTGCACAGGTTGGCATGGCGGAAGCAGCGGACCGGCCCATGGGGGCGCTGGCTTATGGCGATGTGAAGCGCGTGGAATTGGCAATCGCGCTTTCCGGCGCGCCGCGGCTGTTGCTGATGGATGAACCCACCGCCGGCATGGCGCCGGCTGAACGTGCCGCGCTGATGCGCCTGGTTGCCGGCATTGCGCGGCGCGCCGCCATTGGCGTGCTGTTCACCGAACACGATATGGATGCGGTCTTCGCCCATGCGGACCGCATCCTGGTGCTGGTGCGTGGCGAGATTATCGCAGCCGGCACGCCGGAAGAAGTGCGCGCCAATCCAGAAGTGCAGCGTGTTTACCTCGGCACTTCCGGCCTGCGCGCCGCCTTGCGCGCCAGGGCAGCGGCGCATGGCTGAGATAGTGCTTGAAGTGGAAGGCCTGCGCGCCGGCTATGGCCCGGCGGAGATTCTGTTTGGCGTTTCGATGAAGCTTGCGCGCGGAGAGGTTGCCGCGCTGATGGGCCGGAATGGCGCGGACAAATCCACCACGCTGAAAGCGATCATGGGCCTGGTGCCGCCGCGCGCCGGGCGCGTGCGCTTTGCCGGGCGTGATATTGCCGGGCTGGCGGCCTTTCGCATTGCGCGGCTTGGCTTGGGTTATGTGCCGGAAGATCGGCGCATCTTCACCGATTTGACTGTGGCCGAGAATCTGGAAGTTGGCCGCCGCCCGGCAGAAGGGCGCGATCCCTGGACTCCCGAGCGTTTGTTTGAGGTTTTCCCGAACCTCGCATCCATGCGCCATCGCCGCGCTGCCGCCATGTCCGGCGGGGAACAGCAAATGCTGGCGATTGCGCGCACACTCATGGGCAATCCAGAAGCCGTGCTGCTGGACGAACCATCCGAAGGCTTGGCGCCCGTCATTCTGGAATTGATGGCCGATGCCGTGCTGCGTATGAAGCGCGAGGGCCTTGCCGTATTGCTCTCAGAACAGAATTTCGATTTCGCGGCGGCGGTGACGGATCGCGCTTACGTGATTGAACGGGGCGAGATCCGTTATGATGGCAGCATGGCAGCGCTGGATGCTGATCCAGCGCTACGCGCGCAACATTTGGCTTTGTAGCGTCCTATTTCGACAGGTTAGCAAAAACCTCATCCACCGCAGCGCCAAAGCGCTCCACGATCATCTCCACATCCCGCGCATTCACGATGTAAGGCGGTGAGAGGATCACGTGATCGCCATGCTTGCCATCAATCGTGCCACCCATCGGGTAACACGCCAGACCATGCGCGAAGGCCGCATGCTTGATGCGTTCATTCAAGCCGAGAGCAGGATCGAAAGTGGCTTTGCTTGCGCGGTCTTGGACGAATTCCACCGCCCAGAACAGGCCGCGCCCACGGATATCACCGACATGGCGATGATTGCCGAGCCGTTCCATTATTCCGCGTTCCAGAAGCGCGCCGGTGGCGCAGACATTGGCGAGCAGGTTTTCCTCCGCGATCACTTCCTGCACCGCCAAAGCCGCCGCGCAGGCCACGGGATGCGCCTGATAGGTATGGCCATGCTTGAACGTGCCTGTCCCGCGCTTCAGGGTTTCCACAACGCGCCCATGCACCAGAATGCCGCCAATCGGCTGATAGCCACCACCAAGCCCCTTCGCGATCACCTGAATATCGGGTGAAACGCCTTCCTGTTCCCATGCGTGCAAAGTGCCAGTGCGGCCCATGCCGGACATCACCTCATCCAAAATCAATAGCGCGCCATGCCGATCACAGACAGCGCGCACGGCCTGGAAATAACCAGGCAGCGCGGTGGCGCAACCAAGCGTGGCACCCACCACGGTTTCCGCACAAAAGGCAATCACATTGCGCGGGCCAAGGCGCTGGAATTCCGCCTCAAGCTCCGCCGCCAAGCGCGCGACATAATCTGCATCGCTCTCATCATCACGCCGATCGCGATAGGCGAAGCAGGGAGAAACATGGCTGAAAGCGTCAGACAGGATCGGCGCATAAGGCGTGCGCCGCGCGATATTGCCACTCGCCGCAAGCGCGCCGAGCGTATTGCCATGATAGGATTGCCGCCGCGCGATGAAGCGCGTGCGTTGCGGTTCGCCCGCTTCCAGAAAATATTGCCGCGCGATTTTGAGGGCGGCTTCCATCCCCTCACTGCCTGAGGACACAAAATAGGCATGGGTGAGGCCGCCTGGCTTATGCCCGACCAGCACTTCAGCCAGCTTCTCGGCACTGCCGGCGCTGAACAACGCCGTATGCGCGTAGCAGAGGCGATCAATCTGCGCCTTCATGGCGGAAACTACATGCGGATGGCCATGGCCAAGGCAGGCGACGGCCGCACCGCCTGAGCCATCAATCACATCATGCCCGGTGGAATCGCGCAGCCAAATCCCCTGGCCGGAAACGGCAATGGGCGGGTCCTTCAATAGATTGCGGTGGACGATATGGGACATGGCGTGGCTCCTTTAGACTGATCCTGCCGCGTTATGCCCCGTAGGGCCAGCATGTATTTTTAGGGTGTCAGCAGCCCAACCACAGCGCCCGTCATGCAGCAGGCGATGGATGCCGAAACCAGCGATGGCAGGCCAAGCCGCAGAATATCCGCGCGCCGTTCCGGGCACATGCCCGCCATGCCCGCCACCATGATCCCGACCGATCCGAAATTGGTAAAGCCACATAGCGCATAGGTCAGGATCAGGCGGGATCGCTCCGAAAGCCCCGCACCGCCGGATTGCGCGAGTTCCAGGTAGGAGACGAATTCATTCACCACAATCTTCACGCCCAGCAAAGATGCAACGCTGGCCGCTTCCGCCGCCGGCACGCCCATGGCCCAAGCCACCGGCCAAAGCAGCAGGCCAAGCAGGCGTTGCAAGGTGAAGCCCGTTGCTGGTTCCAGCACCATATTCACCAGCGCCACCAGCGCGACAAAAACAATGAGCGACGCCATGATGCCGAGCAGTAGCGAAAGCCCATCCTGCGTACCGCGCACCAGCGCATCCATGCTGCTGTCGTAGAGCTTCACGGGCTGGCCGGTATCATGGTCAGGCACGGTGCCGGCGCTTTCCGCTGGTAGCATCAGCAACGCGGCGAGGATCGCCGCCGGGGCGGAAATCAAGCTCGCGGTCAGTAATTGCCCTGCCGCATCCGGCACCACAGGCGTGATCATCAGCGCATAAACCACCAAAGTATTTCCGCTGATGGTGGCAAGCCCCGCCGTCATCACCACAAAAAGCTCGGCCCGCGTCATGCGCGCCAGCCAGGCGCGGATCATGAGTGGCGCTTCCACCATGCCGACAAAGACATTCGCCGCTACGCCAAAGCCCGCAGCGCCACCAATGCCGAAAAGCCGCTGCAATAGGGCTGCCATCACGCGCACAATCGCGGGCAGAATGCCCCAATGATAGAACAGCGCAGAAAGCGCGCCGACCACCAGCACAAGTGGCAAGGCCTGGAAAAACAGAATGAAGGAAGCGCCGGGGCGGAGTTCCTGAAAGGGCAAAGCGCCGCCGCCCAAATAGCCAAAGACCAAGGATGTGCCGGCTTGCGTCGCAACCGCCAGCGCATTCACCGCATCACCCAAATAGCCAAAACCCGCGCGCAGCGGCGCGATATGCAAAAGTGCCGCGCCCAATAGGATTTGCAACGCAAGGCCCATCAGCACCACGCGTGCGGAGACACCGCGCTTGAACCCGCCCAAAGCCCATGCCAATACGCACAGCGCCAGCAAGCCGAAGCTTGATTGGGCTTGCAGCGCGGTCATGCTTGCGGGTCATCCTCATCGGTTGGAAGCACGCCATCCACACCAAGCAGGCTTGCCGCTTGATCTCCCGGCATCGCCTCCACGTCTTTCAGCTTGCGTGCAATGGCGCGGGTGCGGGTGCGGGCATCGCCGATGGAATTGCCGACTGTATTCACCTGCTTGCCAAGCTTTTCCAAAACGCCATCCATCTTCGCCATCTCCGCCTTGGTGGCCGAGAGCAATTCGCGCACGCTTTCAGCATTCTTCGAAAGCGCGAGCGTCACATGCCCAAGCTGAATGGTGCGCAGCATGGCCGGCAGCAGCGAAGGCCCCGCAATGAAGACCCGCGCATTGCGCCCGACATCATCAATCAAGCCCGGAATGCGCGCGACTTCCGCGTAAAGCCCTTCGGTTGGCAGATACATCACGGCGAATTCCGTGGTGGCGGGCGGATTGATGTATTTGTCGCGGATTTTCAGCGCCTCACCGCGAATGCGCGTTTCCAATCCCTTGCGCGCCTGCGCTTCGGCCTCAGTCTCACCAGCGTCATGGGCTTGCAGAAGCCGTTCGTAATCCTCCACCGGGAATTTCGCATCCACCGGCAAGCGTACCGGCGCTTCCTGACCAACCGGCATGAGTATCGCAAATTCCACCGTGTCATTGCTGCCTTCGCGCAGCTTCACATTCGTCTCATAAGAACCCTGCGGCAGGAAATCATCCAATAGCGCCTTGACCTGCGCTTCGCCCCAGCCGCCGCGCGTCTTCACATTGGAAAATAGTCGCTTCAGGTCGCCAACCTGGCTCGCCACCGATTGCACGTTGCCCATCATGGCCTGGATGGCGTTGAACTGGTCAATCACGCGGGTGAAGCTTTCGGTCATTTGTTTCTCGACCGCGGCACTCAATTGTTCGTTCACACTGGCCTGAATCTCCGCAAGCCGCTTGTCATTGGCTTCGCGCATTTCCTTGAGCTTGGCCTCAAGCTCGGCCCGGCTTTCATTGCCCTTGCGGTCAATCATGTCGCGCGCCGCCACCATTTCCGTGGCGATGGCATTCTTCATCACGGCCTGAGATTCGGCCAGCGCGCCGCGCACTTGTTCCATCATCACCTGCACGCGCGCAGCGGCATCGGCGTTCTCCTGCCGTAGCTTGCCGGCATTCTCCCGCGCTTCCAGAACGCCCTGTTGCTGCGCCTGCGCGGTGGCGCCCTGCACTTCCATCAGCTTCGTGGTCAGCGCTGACATTTCCCGCCCCAGCGTCACTTCGCTGGCGGAAAGCGCTGCCTTCACGTCGCTCGCCAAGGCCGCCAGTCTTTCGCCTTGGCGTTCCTGCGTTGCTTGCAGCAGCCCTATGGAAGGATCAGGGGCGGGCTTGCGCAGCAATAGCGCCAGTAGCAGCGCCGCCACCACACCAAGCCCAATCAGCAGAAGAATGGTTTCAAGCGCCATCAGGATTGCTCAATGCCTGAAATGGCGCATGCCGGTGAAAACCATCGCAAGCCCTGCCTTATCGGCGGCTTCGATCACCTCATGATCGCGGATCGAGCCACCTGGCTGAATGATCGCGGTAGCGCCGGCGGAGGCTGCGATTTCCAGCCCATCAGCAAAGGGGAAAAACGCATCGGATGCCACCACGGAACCCTTGGCGAGCGGTTCAGACAACCCCGCCGTCTTGGCCGCAGCTTCGCCTTTCCAGGCGGCGATACGGCTGCTTTCCGCGCGGTTCATCTGCCCCGCGCCAATGCCAACCGTGGCGAGGCCCTTGGCATAGACAATGGCGTTGGACTTCACATGCTTGCAGACGCGGAAGGCGAACAGCAGATCGGCCATCTCGGTTGCCGTCGGCGCACGCTTGGTCACGCATTTCAGCGTGGCTTCGCTCACGCGCCCGGCATCGCGCGATTGCGCCAGAAAGCCGCCAGCCACGGAACGAAACATCATCCCCGGTGCGGCAGGATCAGGCAGGCCGCCTGTTAACAGCAGCCGCAGATTCTTCTTCTTCGCAAAAACCGCGATTGCCGCTTCATCCGCATCCGGCGCAATCACCACTTCAGTGAAAATCGCCGTAATGCGTTCCGCCGCCGCCGCATCCAGCTTGCGATTGGCCGCGACAATGCCGCCGAAAGCCGAGACCGGATCGCAAAGAAGCGCGCGGTCCCAAGCGCTGGCCAAATCGCTGGCCACCGCAACACCGCAAGGATTGGCGTGCTTCACAATCACAATGGCTGGATCGGCAAACTCGGCGAGTGCTTCAAACGCCGCATCCGTATCGTTCAGGTTATTGTAGGAAAGCTCCTTCCCCTGGATTTGCCGCGCGGTTGCAATGCCAGGGCGCGCGCTGCCATCCAGATAAAACGCTGCCGATTGATGCGGGTTCTCGCCGTAGCGCAAAGTCTGGCGCAGTGAACCCGTGAAACTCAAACGCTCAGGAAATTCCTGCCCTTCCTGCCCTGCGAACCAGCCCGAAATCGCCGCGTCATAGGCAGCCGTGCGCGCATAGGCCGCGGCCGCCAGGCGCCGACGCGTGGCAAGCCTGGTGCCGCCGGCTTCCGCTATTTCCGCCTGCACTTCGGCAAACTGCGCGGGTTCCGTCAGCACCGCGACATGGGCGTGATTCTTGGCGGCGCTGCGGATCATGGCCGGCCCGCCGATATCTATGTTTTCGATGCAATCATCGAACGCGGCACCCTTCGCGACCGTTGCCTCAAACGGGTAGAGATTGACGGCCACCAGATCAATCGGCGCAATCCCATGCGCTTCCATTTGCGCCAGATGCTCTGCCAAATCGCGCCGGCCCAGAATGCCGCCATGCACTTGCGGCACGAGCGTTTTCACGCGGCCATCAAGGATTTCCGGAAAGCCCGTATGGTCCGACACATCCTTCACAGGCACGCGCGCCTCGCGCAGCGCCTTGGCAGTGCCGCCGGTGGAGAGAATCTCCACCCCGCGCGCCGCCAGGAAACGGCCAAATTCAATCAGCCCGGTTTTGTCGGAAACGGAAAGCAGCGCGCGGCGCGGCGCGATCACATCAGTCATGGCAGG
>CAMCZJ010000123.1 GCA_945886995.1 Asaia bogorensis | reverse complement strand
GGATCAGCCGGGAATGCCCGGCATCCGGCACCAAGGCCACTTGCGTTATGTTGTGCGTCTTGAGCAGGGAATAGATCTGATCCGGCCATTCGGCCGCGGCGTCGGGCGCCTTGTCAATTGAATGCTGGTCCATGGTTTTCCTGATCCTTGATGCCCCCAACATCCTGCGCCCAGGCCTTCATGGCAAGACAGGGCGGGACAAGATGTTCTATGAAACCGCATGATCCGCGTAACGCCCGCCATCGCCATTGCCGAACAGGAGCTGAAGGAAGCCTTTTTGCGCGCCTCGGGCCCTGGCGGGCAGAATGTGAATAAGCTGGAAACCGCGGTGCAGTTGCGTTTCGCGGCCATGGCTTCGCCCAATTTGCCGGACGCGGTGAAGCAAAGGCTGGTGGCGCTGGCGGGGCGGCGGATGACCCTGGATGGCGTGTTGATCATCACCTCAGAACGCCACCGCATGCGGGAAGCCAATCGGGAAGATGCGCGCCAGAAGCTGATCGCCCTGCTGCGGAAGGCCGCGCTGCCGCCACCCCCGCCGCGCAAGGCCACCAAACCAACCTTAGGTTCAAAGACTCGGCGCCTTGAATCAAAAACGCGACGCAGCGCCGTCAAGCGGATGCGTGGCGGGGCGATTGACGATTGAATTCAAAAAAACGGCACAAAAAAGGCGGTGTCCCAACGGAACACCGCCTTTTCTGGAAAGCGAAAAATCAGGCCTTCGACTTGCGCTTGCCCTTCTTCACGCCGGCCAGCGCAGCGCCCTTCAGCGCAGGGCTCGCCTTGAAGCGGACAGTGGCGCCCGCCTTGATCTGCACCTTTTCACCGGTCTTGGGGTTCAAGCCAGTGCGCTTCGGGGTTTCGCGCACTGCGAAAGCACCGAAATCAGGAATGGTGAAACGGCCAGAGCTGACGATTTCTGACTTGATCGCATCAATGATATCAGCGGCCAACTTGCCAGCGGCAACAGCCGACATATCAGCGGATTTCGCGATCACATCAGTGAGGAACTTTTTCGACACGGTTCGATTCTCCCTTAAGGACGGCTCCGAATAGCCGAGGATTCGGCACTTGTCAGTAGGTGAAAGCTA
The DNA here is from genome assembly GCA_945886995.1 of Asaia bogorensis. Classification (GTDB taxonomy): domain Bacteria; phylum Pseudomonadota; class Alphaproteobacteria; order Acetobacterales; family Acetobacteraceae; genus Neoroseomonas; species Neoroseomonas bogorensis_A. The sequence continues at coordinate 8,204 of CAMCZJ010000123.1, read as the reverse complement.
TTTTTTTGCGTCAAGGACAAGAAAATTCAGTAGCAGCCCAGTGATAACGCCAGGCTCCCCCGCCTGGGGCCAAAAGAAACCTTGATTCCCGGCAGGCGCCCTCCCCTTGGTCTTCAATTGATTGAAGCGCCAGAAGTCCGCACAATTGGGGTCCATTTCGTTGTTTCAGTCCGCATGAAGCCCGCCAATTCCTCGGGCGTGCTGGGGGCCGCTTCCAGACCATGGCGGGCAAGATGCGCGACAATCTCAGGGTCACGCAGCGATTCGACCAGCGCCTCATTGACCCTTGTTACAATCGGCCGGGCCAGGTTGCGCGGTCCCATCAGCGCATACCAATTAGCCACTTCGTAACCGGGCAAAGGCCCGGCTTCCGCAATGGTGGGCGTATCCGGCAGAAGCCGGCTGCGTTGTGGCAGTGGCACGGCCAGGGCGCGCAGCTTGCCCGCTTCAATCTGCGGCAGCACGGTAGCCGCCGTGGCCACCGAAAAATCCACCTTTCCCGAGATCAGGTCTGTAATCAGTTGCCCGCCGCCGCGATAGGGCACATGCACCGTGCTGATCTTTGCCATGGAATCGAGCAAAGCGCCGCCCAAATGCCCCGCGCTGCCAACGCCAGACGATCCATAAGTCAATTGGTCAGGCCGCGCCCGGGCTGCGGCAATCAATTCAGGCAGGCTACGCCACGGCCGATCCATCGGCACAACGAGAATATTGGTAACTTCAACGGAACGCGAAATCGGTGTCAGATCGGTTGTGACATCGAAGGGCAGCTTCGCCAGGATCGGGTTCAGCACTAATGAAGCGATGGTACCCATCATTAAGGTGTAACCATCAGATGGCGAATTCACTGTGGCTTCACTCGCCAAATTCCCACCAGCACCCGGACGGTTTTCCACAATAATGGGCTGCCCCAACAAGGCCTGCAGTTTATTGGTCAGCGTGCGCGTCGTAATATCGGTCCCACCACCAGGCGCGAAGCCGACCAGGATGCGAATGGGGCGCTGCGGATTCCAAACGCCCTGTGCGGCCAGGGGCTTGAAGGCAAGCAGGGCGGGCATGGCCAAAAGGCTGCGGCGCTGAAACATGTTCTTCTTTCCTCTCCCAGCAATGCGCTTTGAGGCTTGCGCAAATCATGCTGATGTTCTGGGCTCCATAGCCGGTGAGATCACGCCGCGCCAGTAAGGGGGAAACCATGTCGGAAAATCGCGTCCAGCGGCGTCCAATGCTGTTAGCGGGGCTGGCAGGGCTTGCCGCGCCGCGCTTGGCACGTGCCACTACCTATCCGGATCGTCCAATTCGCCTGGTGATTCCCTTTGGCGGAGGCGGGCAGACCGATATCGTTTCCCGCGTTACCGCCGAAGCCTTGCAGCAGCGGCTTGGCCAAACTGTGCTGGCTGATAACCGCCCCGGCGGCGCTGGGAATCTGGCCGCCGAAATAGTCGCGCGATCACCGGCTGATGGCTATACTGTTTTGGTGGCCACCATGGGCACGAATAGCGGGCTGAATGCGCTGCTCTATAAGTCCTTAGGCTATAATGCCGAACGTGATTTCACACCGGTTGGGATGTTCTGCACCACGTCAAACCTTCTGATTGTGCATAATTCCATCCCGGGGCGGGACTTCAATGAAGTTGTGGCCTGGATAAAGGCCAATCCCGGTAAATTCACCTTTGCCTCGGCCGGTGTGGGCGCCATCACGCATCTGATCATGGAAGATATGGGCGCCAGGCTTGGGCTGGACATGGTGCATGTGCCCTATCGCCAAACCACCAATGCTATGACGGATTTGATCGCCGGGCGCGTACATGCGCGCTGCCTTGGCCTGCCGGAAGGCGAACCCCTGCGCCAGACACAAAGCGTGCGCCCCGTGGCCGTCACCACCGTGGAACCGCGCCCTGAATGGCCGGGCGTGCCCACCATGGGCCAGACCATCCCAGGCTTTGAAGGTTCCAGCTATTTCGGCCTGGCCGTGCCTTCGCAAACCCCGCGGGAGGTTATCGTGCGGCTCAATACCGCGCTTAGGGAAGCTTTGGCGGATGAGAAGGTGCGCGCGGCCTATAAGCGCGTGGGCGCCGACCCGGCTGAACCCGCCCTGCCAGAAGTTTTCGCCGCACGCGCCAAGCGTGATGGCGAACGCTGGGCGCCGTTGATCCGCAGGCTTAGTCTGGTGGCGGAATAACGGCCGGAAACGCAAAAAGGGGCTGCCCGAGGCGCGGCGGCGCGCTAGACTGTCAGTGTGAATATCCTGTCACCCCTCCAGCCCAGGCTGGATATTGATATCGCCTTCGACCTGATCTGCCCCTGGTGCTATCTGGGCGTCAGAAGGCTGCGCCGTGCCTTGCGTGCCAAGCCGGATATCATCCCCCAGCTTCTTTGGCGGCCCTTTCTGCTTAATCCCGATATTCCGCCCAATGGAGTCTCCCGCGCGGAATTCGTCGCGCGCAAATTCGGTGGTGAGGATCGCGCGCGGCGCCTACAAAATGCGCTTGCGGAACTTGGCCGGGCGGAAGGCATTGGCTTTCGCTTCGATCTGATGGGCCGCGTGCCTTCCAGTATCAATGCACATCGCCTGGTCCGTTTCGCGATGCGTGAGGGCCTGGGGGAGATGATGGTGGAAGCGCTATTCCACGCCTATTTCGCCGAGGGCACCGATATTGGCGATCTGGATCGGCTGGCCCTGCTGGCCGGGCGTATCGGGCTTGATCAAGGCCTTGCCCAAGCCTTTCTGCGTTCCTTCGAGGAAGCCGAGGCCGTGCATTCGGAAAACCTTCGCGCGCATCGGCTGGGGATCAATGGCGTGCCCTGTTTCATCATTGCCGGCCAGCAAGCCATTGCCGGCGCTCAGGAGCCTGAGGTGCTGGAAAGGCTGCTGGATGTGGCGCTCCAGCAATACCACTTCTCTTCGGGCGAAGCGGGCGGGTGAAGGCTGCCCCGCCCAGGCTTGCGCAGCCGGGGCCGTGCGTTTATGGGAACATCCATACCGGTGAGGGCGCATAGCTCAGTGGTACGAGCGCCTGCTTGACACGCAGGAGGTCCGTGGTTCAATCCCACGTGCGCCCACCATACCCTCCCCCTACTTCAGAAGCGCATACGGAAGCCCACAACAAGGGAATTCGCGCCCTCATAAACGCCGTTATAAGTTCCGAAAATGCCGCTGCGATGCATGTAGCGAATGGCGATTTCCTGATGCGGCCTGGAGGGCAGGGCGAAAGTGAATTCGGGCGCGAAGAAATTCAGGAAATGTGATTGGTTTGGTTCTGGCCGCGCATCCGTGCCGCGTTCCACCTGCGGCAGGCGCGTGACGTAATTGGGCCCCATGGATAGCCCGAAGGTGGTGTAGACGTAATTGGTCCAAGGAAAGCCATCATAACGCAGATAGGCGGCGGCCCAGAATTCCCCGCCTTCCGTATCGCCAAAGCGATAGGCGCCGCCCAATTCCGCATCAAGCATGAAGAACTTCCAGAACCGCGCCAGGCGATAGCTAGCGGCCCCGCCGGCCAGCGTGTCATCGCCCCAGGAACCGGTCCAAGGTGCGACCATGATATCGCGGAGCTTGCCATCGGCGACCGATGAGCCGGCGAAAATCATCCCGGCCCAGGGCCGCGCATCGGCCAATTCGCGCGCCCGATCCGCAACCGTTGCCCCGCTGGGCCCATTGGATTGGGCGTGGGCGAAGGGCACCAGGCCAAGCAGCAACATCACAAGTGTTGCACGCTGTACGGCGCGCATAAGGGGGGACATTCACAACTCCGCGATTCAAGGGATGGCTGTCTTTTAGGGGGCAGGGCGCGAATGGCAAGCACGCCACAAAGCGCCAGCCTTGTTACAAAAGGCTACCATGCCTTGTTTGCCGGGTACCGAGGCGCCAATTCTGCGCCATGGTCATTCTGCGTCCTTCGTTTCCTCGCAAAATCATGGGCTGGGCCATGCTGGTGCTTGGCGTGCTGGGTCTGGTGCTGCCCTTTTTGCAAGGTTTTTTGTTTCTCGCCTTCGGCGTTTTCGTGCTGCGGGACCAGCATGTTTGGGCAGCGCGGCGCTGGGCCTGGGTGGCTGGGCGATGGCCTGATATGGTGGGCCGGCTGGAGGCAATGGAAACCAAGCTTGCCGCCCGGATGCGCCATTATGCCGGCCGGGTGGGAAGCTTATTGCGGCTGCGCAGTTGAGCGCCGCTCTGGCCTGAAACGCCCATGCAGCGTAAGGGCCTTTCATGCATCGCCTCTGGCTCATCACCGGCGCCCTGGCCGGGCTTATCGCGGTTGGGCTTTCCGCCTGGGCCGCGCATGGGTTGCCTGCGCGGCTTGAACCTGGGCGGCTCACCACAATCCAGCAGGCGCTGACCATGCAGGGCTGGCATGCGCTCGCCCTGCTGATTGCGGGGCTAATGGCCGAAAGAGGCCGGGCCTTGGCCCATGGCGCCGCGGCGGCCTTTCTGGCGGGCATGATTCTTTTCTGTGGCGCTGTTTGGGTCGGCGCAATTTCGGGCCAATCGCTTGGCCCCATCGCCCCCCTGGGCGGTACCCTGCTCATGCTAGGCTGGGGCTTACTGGCGCTGGCGGCGCTGAAACGTTGATCCGCGCCGCTTATCTGGCCGCCGAGGGTTTCGAGGCAGAATTGGCCGAGGAGCTGCGCCTGACTGGGCGGCGCGTGGGTGTCTGGCACGGTAGGCTGGCGCTTTCACCAGACCCGCCCGCGCCGGCCATCTGGGCGCTTGATATCTGGACCGATCCGCAAGAATTGCTGGCCCCTTCGGTCAAAGCCACGGCGGATGCTTTGCGCGCCATCCAGCGCAACTGGTCCCATTTTCCACTGCTCCATCATCGCCGCAGCACTCTGATCGCCGAACGCCTGCCGCCCGTAAAGTCGCGCCCTTTGGTTTTCCCGGAACCCGCGCCCACGGCCCCCCTGGGCGCCTGGACCCTGCTGGCGCCGGACCGGCTTTTGGCCAGCCCCAGCAAGACCAGCCCTTTTGTGAATGGCGCGCCCCGCTTCGTGGAAGACAAGGCCGGCCCACCTTCCCGCGCCTACCTTAAGTTATGGGAAGGCTTGACCCGACTTGGCCGCCATCCCGGCCCTGGCGATCGCTGCCTTGACCTTGGCGCATCCCCCGGCGGCTGGAGCTGGGTGATCGCCAAACTCGGCGCGCAGGTCACGGCTGTGGATAAAGCGCCGCTGGACCCGGCCATTACTGCCCACCCCGGCGTTAATTTCCGCCCCGAGAGCGCTTTTGCCCTGGACCCCCGGCAAGAATCGCCGGTGGCTTGGCTGTTCAGTGATGTCATCTGTTACCCGGCGCGGCTTCTGGGCCTGGTGCGACGCTGGATGGAGGCCGAGAAAGCCGAAAACATCTTTTGCACCATCAAATTCCAGGGCACGACCGACCACGGCATCATTTCCGAATTTCAGCAGATTCAAGGTGCTATTTTATTTCATTCAAGCCAGAACAAACATGAAGTGACCTTCGCGCGGCTGGCTGGCTGAATTCTTCGCGACCTCACGAAAAAGCTGGCACGGCATCTGCAATAGCCCTGGTGTACCAAAATGGTACCGCCGGCCAAAGCGCCGGCGCCAACCAAAATGGGGTTGCGACGATGTTGGTGGTTTCGGAAAAGTCTCTGACAGCTCCTCAGGAGATCCGGGCCCGCCGCATGCAGAGTACGCAAGATGCGGCTCGGCTTAGCGTCGCAGGGGGGCAAAAAGAATTTGCCTCCACGCTGCAAGAATTGCGGCACAGCCCGGCAAGAACTGCCGGTCCGGGGACACCCACGGGCAACACGCTCGCTGCCATGCTCCAGCGGATCGATACGGACCAAGACGGCCGAATCTCTCCGCTGGAGCTGCGGGCTTCCGCCAAAAGAGCCTATCAGGTGCCGGAACGCTCAAAAGTCTGATTCTTCCGCATCCCGTCGGCCTGACCCTATAAGGGGGTCATGTCGCAAGCCAAGATCGCCCAATTCGGCGCTACCGCCATTATCATGCGCGTGCTGCGGGCTTCCGCTTCCGATCGCATTGCCCTGACCAGCGCGGGCTGCGCCTTCTATGCCATGCTGGCGCTGTTTCCCGGCATTTTCCTGCTGATCTCGCTCTACGGCATGGTGTTTGACGCGGCGGCGGTGGAACCGCAGCTTGAAGTGCTGCGCGAATTGGTACCCGAAGACACTTTTGAGATGATCGCAACGCGGGTGCATGATCTGGTGGAAGCGCCGCGCCCCCGGCTGGAATGGAGCGCCATACTCAGCGCTTGCATCGCGATATGGAGTGCCTCGGCCGGCACCCGTGCGACCATCGGCGCGCTGAATATGGCGCATGATGTGGAAGAAACACGGCCCTTCTTTCGCTATCACGCCTTGGCCATTGGGCTGACTTTGGCTGCAACCTTGGCCGCTGTGATTGCAATTGCGGCGTTGGTCGCGCTGCCAGGCATTTTTGCATTGATCGGCTTGCCCGCGCTGCAGGCACTTTCGCTGCGCGGACTTTCGCTGCTGACGCTGTTGCTGCTGGTGGGGCTTTCGCTGCTGGCCGTGTATCGGCTGGGGCCGGCATCACGCCGCCTGCCGATCCACCGCATCCTGCCGGGCGTTCTCATGGCAACGCTATTATGGGCTTTGGGGTCCGCGGCCTTCAGCCTTTATGTCGCCGACTTCGCAACCTATGACGCCATGTATGGGCCGCTTGGCGCCACGGTTGGCTTGCTGATGTGGTTCTATGTCAGCGTCTATGTCGTGCTTTTGGGGGCGGAATTGAACGTGGCCTTGGCGACCCAAGCCGGGGCGTGGTGACAGCGGGGCTTCGCCGGGCCAGGATCGGCGCGGAGGCCCCGCATGACCCAAACCACCATCAGCGCCATCAGCATTCGCTGCGTGGATGCGCCCATTGAACCGCCGCTGCGCAATAGCCTGAATGTCATTCCCCGCGCGCCCTTGGTGATTGCGGACGTCACCACCCAGGATGGCGCCACCGGCACGGCTTATGTCTTTCCCTATACGCGTGCGGCTCTGGGGCCGACCGCAGCGCTGGCGCGTTCCATTGGCGAAGGTCTGATTGGCCGGCCATTGGCCCCGACTTCCCTGTGGCGCGAATTGCATGATGGTTTTCGCATTCTGGGCAGCGAAGGGCTGGTGCAGATTGCGCTTTCCTTGCTGGATATGGCGCTGTGGGATGCGCTTTCCCGCCGCGCCGGGCTGCCGCTTTACGCCATGCTGGGGGCGGAAGCACGGCCAATGCCGATTTACGCCTCATTACGCGGTTGGGGACCGGCGATGCTCGCGGAAGAAGCCGGTCAGGCGGTCGCGCGGCTTGGCGCGCGGGCGGTGAAATTCAAGCTCGGTCATCCAAAGCTTGAGGATGATCTGGCGACGGTGCGCGCCGTACGCGGCGTGGTGGGCGATGATGTCGCGATTTTCGTGGATTACAATCAGGCGCTGACGCTGCCGGAAGCTGAACGCCGAGGCCGCGCCTTGCAAGCGCTTGATGTGCGCTGGCTGGAAGAACCGCTGCCAGTGCAGGATGATGCGGGAATGGCGGCACTCGCCACGCGGCTCGAAATTCCGATCCAGGGTGGGGAGAATTGGTGGGGCCCGGCGGGCATGCAGCGCGCCTTGGCCGCTGGCGCCTGCGATTTCTGCATGCCGGATGCGATGAAGATTGGCGGTGTCACCGGCTGGCTGCGTGCCGCTGCCATGGCGGCAGCGCATCGTGTGCCCATGTCATCGCATATCTTTGTGGAAGTCAGCACGCATTTGCTGCAAGCAACGCCTACGGCGCATTATTTGGAATATCTGGATATCGCTGCACCCTTGCTGCGCCAGCCCTTACAGGTGCGTGACGGCATGGCACTGGTGCCGGATGCCCCGGGGCTTGGGCTTGACTGGGATGCGGCGGCGCTAAGGCATTTTGCGGTGGATTAAACTGGTCAAAACGCCATTATGCTGCCTGCGCCAAGGTAGGCGCGCTATCAGCCACCGTTGTCCGATGCAGATCGCGCGGCTCATCCGCCGGGTAGCGCCGCGCGCGATGCATGGTCACGCGATTATCCCACATCACCAGATCATGCGCGCGCCAGACATGGGCATGGACGAATTCGCGCTGGGTTGCGTGTTCCGTCAGATCACGCAGCATGGCGCGGGCTTCGGGCACCGGCCAGCCATGAATCTGCCCGGCATGGGCTGAAAGAAACAGCGAAAGCCGCCCGGTATTGGGATGGCGGC